>CBFGWJ010000394.1:0-2927 GCA_965652335.1 uncultured Gammaproteobacteria bacterium
CCCTGAACAGATGAGAGTTTCCTGAGGACAAACAGCCATGACAGCGTTCCTGGTTACTGCGTTTTACATAGCGGGCATCATTGCAGCCATCGATGCCGTGATGACGGTGCGCACCCCGCAGGGCGCCGTCGCCTGGTCGGTTTCGCTGATCAGCTTTCCGTTCGTTGCCGTGCCCGCCTACCTGGTGCTGGGCCGCTCGCGCTTCGAGGGCCAGATGCAGGCTTTTGCGCTGCGCCAGGGTGAGATCCGCAATGTACTCGATACCTATCGACATGCCTTGCAGCCGTTTGAAATCGAACCCGAGGACATTCCTTCCTGGCATCACGCCGTGCGTCAATTGTCCGAACACGAAGTGGTGAGCAGCAACTGCATCGAGCTGCTGGTCGATGGTGAGGAAACGTTTGACAGCATTCTCGAGGGCATTGCCGCAGCGGAACACTACATCCTGTTCCAGTTCTACATGATCCACGACGATGACCTTGGCAACCGGGTGCAGAAGGCGCTGGTCGAAAAAGCCGGGACAGGCGTGCGGGTGGTGGTGCTGTACGACGAAATCGGCAGCCAGGGGCTGAGCGCGTCCTACATCCGGCGATTCACGAACGCCGGTGTTGCGGTCAGTTCCTTCAAGCCCAACCAGGGTTGGCAAAACCGCTTCCAGCTCAATTTCCGCAATCACCGCAAGGTGGTGGTCATCGACGGCAAGGTCGCCTGGATCGGGGGACACAACGTAGGCGAAAGTTACCTCGGGCGGAATCCGGAATTCAGCCCCTGGCGCGACACGCACGTGCGGCTGGAAGGCCCCGCTGCGCTGCAGGCGCAATTCACCCTGATGGCCGACTGGTACTGGGCCACCCGCGAGGAACTGCAGCTGAACTGGAAGCCGCATGTGGCCGAAGGCGCCGACCAGCACCTGCTGGTGCTGCCCACCGCGCCGGTCAGCAAACGGGAAACCGCCAGCCTCCTGTTTGTGGCTGCCCTGAATGCCGCCAAAGAGCGCATCTGGATCACGGCGCCCTATTTCGTGCCCGATGATGCGGTTTTGAAGTCACTGCAGCTGGCGGCCATGCGCGGCGTCGATGTGCGCATCATCACCACCGGCAAGAGCGACAGTTTTCCGGTCTGGCTGGCAGCCTTTTACTACATGAACCTGCTGCGTGACACGGAAATAACGTTTTATGCGTATGCGCCGGGGTTCATGCACCAGAAAGTCATGCTGGTGGACGACCAGATTGCCACGGTGGGCACGCACAACTTCGACAACCGCTCGTTCCGGCTGAATTTCGAAATCATGGCGGTGGCCTTTGATACGGAATTCGCCGCTGAAGTAAAGGCCATGCTGCTGGAGGATTTCAAACGCGCGGTGGTGATCGACCCGCGTGAATTTGACGACAAGCCGTTTTACTGGTGGCTGGGCGTGCGCCTGGCCTACCTGGCGGCACCGGTATTGTGATGCCGCCGCTTCGGAACGAACCGCTCAATCCGGCAGCGGAATGAATTCATCGTCACCGGGCACCTTGCCGAAGCGCCCGGCTTTCCAGTCATCCTTGGCCTGTTCGATGCGGTCTTTTGAGCTCGACACGAAATTCCACCACACCGTGCGTTCACCCAGAGGATCGCCGCCAATCACCATCACGCGGCTGTCGGCCGTGGCCCGCACGGTGGGTGAAACTCCCTCTTCCGCCACCGCCATGACACCTGCCGAATAGCGCTTTCCGGCAATCTCCACCTCACCCGTGACCACGTAGAATGCCAGCTCGCGATAGGGTTCAGGAACAGCCAGTTGCGCGCCTGTCGACATGAGGCATTCCAGGTAAAGCGTGGTCGAGCGCGTTTCAACCGGCGATGTTTGCCCGAATGCCTGCCCCACGATCACGCGCACGGTGCAACCATCCTGTTCGATTTGCGGCAGCGAATCCGCCGGGTAGTGAATGAAGCCCGGGTCGCATTCCTCCTGGTCCCGCGGCAGGGCGATCCACGACTGGATGCCATGCAGGTGCGACACCTCATGCAGGTCGTCACCGGCGCGTTCGGAGTGCACAATGCCGCGCCCGGCAGTCATCAGGTTCACCGCGCCGCACTGGATGGGCTGCACATAGCCCAGGTTGTCGCGGTGCATGATTTCACCCTCGAACAGATAGGTGATGGTGGCCAGCCCGATGTGGGGGTGCGGCCGCACCTGTATGCCCTTGCCCGGAGGGAATTCCGCCGGGCCCATGTGATCGAAGAACACGAACGGCCCCACCATGCGGCGCTTGGCGGCGGGCAATACGCGCCTGACCGTGAACTCTCCGAGGTCCTTTTCGTGGGGCGTGATGCTCAGGGCTATGGCGCCTGCGGCCCCGGCGGTGCTGGGTTCTAATTCATTGAAACTGCTCATGTTTTCTCACCTTTTATCCCGGATGTTGGCAATTATCGACAGGCCGCCGCTGTGCGGCAATCGGGTCCGGCAGGGAAAACATCGGGTTTCCTGGCCGGAATTGCAACCAAAAGGGCAAATTGATTCATCCAATATGGAGCAGGGTTGTTGTCATACCGGTAATGACCAAAGGCACCCCATGACTTCCGACCGGTTCGCATTCGAAGTCCACCGGGTAAGCTGGCGCCTGAAAATGACGGGTGCGCATTTGTAACTTTTTACAGGGAAGTCCGTGTTCAAGGTGCGGATTGAAAAATACTGAAATGACCAGAACGATTGCCATTGCTGTGCTGATGACCCTGCTGGTTGCCGGATGCGGCCGCCAGGGTACTGGCTTGCCCGCGGAAAGCGAGGTGCTCAAGCCCATGCTGCTGGTTCGCCAGGACCTCATCACCGTTGAGCCTGAAACCCTGGCCCGGGGCCCGGTCATTGCCGGATCCCTGCAGCCCGAGCTGCGTGCCGAGCTGCGCGCCGAAGTACCCGGCGTTGTGCTGGAAGTGCTGAAGGACAA
>CBFGWJ010000395.1:0-2909 GCA_965652335.1 uncultured Gammaproteobacteria bacterium
GTCGCACTGGTTCTCAGGTGACATTTTTACGCCTGGTTCTGACCCGAATATTCCCGGTCATTCAACACGACTACCGTTCGAGTGGATGGAACAAAGGCTTGCCGGCGTAGAGGTGACCGCGGCCATCCTGGAATTTGGCACGTTTCCGCCGGAGGAAATCGGTGAGATCTTCAATGCGAACCACCACTTCCATGTGTTCGGTGACCCCTTGTCAAAGGAAGGGTTGGCGTGGGGTGCAAGGTACCGGCGTTTCTGCTATCCGGAGACAGAGGAATGGAAAAGGAAAGTGTGGCAGCGCGGGCGTGAGGTCATTGAAACCCTGCTGGCCGGATTTGATGATTGGGATATCAAGCATGGGAAGTGAGTTGGTCGTTCTTGCAACGCGTAAGCTTTTCCAGCTGGCATGCACACTGGTGATCATCAGCCTGGCCGCCTGCACGGCAGGACAGCCAAGCGCCGGGGATGAAGGCGGCGACCCTGAAGCCGGGGATGCCACTGTTACGATCCACCGGGACGACTGGGGTGTGCCGCATATCTATGCGCCGCGTGAAGCGATGGGCTTTTATGGCCTGGGGTATGCCCAGGCTGAGGACCAGCTGGAGAGCTTTCTGGGTGGCGTGATGCTGGCGCGCGGCATGCTCGCCGCTTTACAGGGCGAAAGCAGAATTGCCATGGACATCGAACTGCGGCGCTGGCGCCACGCCCAGGAAGGCGACGCCGGACTGTCCCGGCTGGAGCCGCGGGTCCGGGAAAACTATGCGCACTTCCTGGCGGGTGTCCGGCGTTACATGTCGGATCACCCGGACAAGGTTCCGGCCTGGGCCCCCGACTTCGATGTCACCGACCTGCTGGCCATCAACCGTGCCATTTTCTGGATCGGCTACGCTGCTGTTGAAGGCCCGGCTGAATGCCAAGCGGCAGAGAACTTGCAAGCCAGCATCGGCAAAGCGGCCGCCGGAATGGCGTCTGGTGCCTCCAACGGCTGGGTTATCTCGCCGCAGCGCAGCAGCAGCGGGGCCACCCTTCTGCTGGCCGACCCCCATGTGGATATGCAGAACCCGATTTACTACGAGTACCGAATGCATGCCGGCGCACTGGATTCAGCGGGCTTTGCCATGGGTCCGCTGCTCTGGCAGGCGCACAACGGTAAGGTCGCATGGGCGATGACCACCGGCAATCCGGACATGTGGGACTGTTACGAAGTTGAAGTCGATCCGGAGAACCCCACCCGCTACCTTTTTGATGGTGAATGGAAGGGTATGCTCGAGGTTGAAGAGGCCTTTGCGGTGCGTGACGGGGAAACTGTCACGAAGGTTTTCGAATACACGCGGCATAATGGCGCGCTCTCTCCCGTTGTGGCCAGGCGCGGCAACAAGGCCTATGTTGTCAGCGCCAGCCAGATGCACGATGCGGGTTTGCTGGACAACGAAATCGACCGGATGAACCGTGCCGGCAACATCCGGGAACTGCAGCTGGCGATGAAAGCCCTGGGAATGTTCCCGCAGAACATCATCGCCGGCGACTCATCCGGCAATATCTGGTACTTCAGGGCGGGAAAAACCCCGGTCAGGCCTGGGGGCTATGACTGGACGCGCCCGGTTCCGGGGAACGACTCGTCAACCGCCTGGCAGGGGCACTACGCCCTGGATGAAATGATCCAGCTGCTCAATCCCCCGCAAGGGTTTATCCAGAACAACAACGTTGCGCCTGACAGAATGTTTGCCGCCGGCAATCTGGACGCTTCGGCCTATCCGCAGGGACTTTTTCACGACACTCCTGGCCGGACCACAGCACGCGGCCTGCGCAGTATCGAAGTATTGTCCGGTGAGGGAACGATTTCCCTCCATGAGGCCCGGGAACATGCCTTCGATGAAACCTGGATAACGGCCAGGTACTGGGTGGCGGCATTGCGCTACGCAGTACTTCAGAACCCGGAGTGGCTGGATCAACATGAAGGAGAGGCTGCTGCACTGGTCCGGCGAATACTGGATTTCAATGGCGTGGCAGCGGCGAACTCAGCAGCTGCCCTGAACTTCCATTACTGGCGTTCCGGCATGGCGGAAGTCCTGGCCCGTCCTGGGTTTGAGCATCTGCTTGAGCTACCCTGGGACGACAGTGCCTTCAGCCCTGAGTTTGGAGCAGCCGTGCTGCGGCAGGCTGAGCTGGCTGCGGACCTGATGGTCGAAGAGCTGGGCAGTACCGACGTTGCAATGGGTGCTGTGTTCAGGGTGGGCCGAGGCGAGGAAACATGGCCGCTCGGGGGTGAGTCCATCGTCGTGCCTGGCATGCCACGTTGTTTGCTTGACCTGTCGCCCTTGTGCGAGCAGACGATGCGGGCGTTTGCCTCCAGCCCGCCGGACGACCAGGGTCAACGCAGGGTTCGCCGCGGAACCCAGTCCATGCGCCTGGTGGAGCTGGCAAATCCGGTACAGGCATGGTCAGTGCATGCTTTTGGCCAATCCTCTGATCCAGCATCGCCTCATTTCGATGACCAGGCGATCCTGTTCAGTGAACGGCGATTCAAGCCCACCTACTTCAGCCGGCAGGAACTGGAGGACCATATTGAATCCACCCTGGTTCTTGAAATCGATTCAGTACCTGGAAAAAAGTAGGTCCAGGCTCTACGGGAGTCTCCGAGAATGCTAATCCATGATTACCTGAACTACTTCGCGCGCGAGCAGCCAGAGGCCTCATGCCTGGAGGTGGATGGTTGCGCAGTGACTTATGGGGAGTTGCAGGTTGAGTGCACGCGGCTTGCCGGAGCATTGAGCAGTGCAGGCCTGGTCAGGGGGGATCGATTTGCAGTCCTTAGCAGAAACTCAGCTGAAATGCTGATCGCCTATATGGCTGTCTCCCTGGCTGGAATGGCGCCTGTCACGCTGAACTGGCGGCTGGCTCCGCCTGAATGG
>CBFGWJ010000396.1:0-2908 GCA_965652335.1 uncultured Gammaproteobacteria bacterium
TCGCCCTGGTACCAGGCGATCAGCACCAGGTTTTCATTGGCCTGGAATTCGCTGATGTGATCGCCGGCTGCCTTGCTCAGGGTACGGGCTTCGAGGAACAGTTCGGTGGCTTCATCCAGCTGGTCCTGGTGCATGTGCAGCAAACCGCGGCCGATCAGGATGGAGTGGTGGTAAAACCGTTTGCGCTCGGCCAGGGCCTGGGCTTCCATCAGCATCGCATCGGCCTGCGGCAGGTCCCGTTCCAGCATCACCAGGCACTTGGCGGTTTCCGCCAGGCCGATGATGTTCTGTTCCTCACCTCCGCCACGCGCGATCCGCGCGGCCTGCATCGATACTTCCTGCGCGCCGGTCCAGTGGCCATGTTCCCAGCGCAGCACGGAGGCCATCTGGTAGCCCAGCCGGGCGTGCTCCAGGTCACCGAGGTCCAGCGCCTGCTCAGCCAGGGCGACATATTCGGCGGCAGCTGCTTCCCAATCCTCGACTACGCTGGAAGCCAGCAAGACATCGTGCAATTCGATGCTCACGCGCACGCGCTCGGCGGCCGGTATGCCGCTTGCCAGCTGCAGTCCGCGGCGGGCGTGCTGCTGCGCCTGGTCGTTGGCGAAAAAACGCAGGCACAAACGGCCAGCCTGCACCATCGCCCTGGCGGCCAGGGCGGCATCGCCGCTGTGCGAGGCGTGGTGCGCCAGCTGCGCAGCGTGTTCCGGGTCCGCCCGCGTGTCCTGTTCCAGCATCTGCGCGATGCGGCGATGCATCACCTGGCGCCGCACCGGCGAGATATCGCGGTAGATGCCGCGGGCCAGGAGTTCGTGCGAAAACCTGGGAATGCCTTCAGCAGCCAACAGGATGCCCTGCTGCTCTGCTTTCTCCATGGCAATACCCACCGAATCCGCCGACAGCCCGGCCAGCTCCGCCAGTGTTTCAATGTGAATATGCGGGTTGAGCACGGCGGCCCAACGCAGCACCTCAGCCGATTCCTCATCGAAGCGGGCCAGGCGCTCGCGCACCAGTTCATCCAGCGAACCGCCCTCGCCACCGGCCCGAGCCAGCTCGATGGCCAACAGCGGATTGCCGCCGCATTCGCGGCTCAGCCGCCGCGAATCCGCCGCGGGGGCGTACTCCTCGATCAAATGCCGGATGTCCGCTTCAGGCAGGGGCTCGACGAGCCGCTCTTCCACCAGCCGGTCCTGTCGCAGTTCGCGCAACACCTGCTGGGCCCGGGTATTGTCACGCAATTCGCCCACGCGGCTGGAAATGACGGCCAGCACGGGCTTGTCGCGGTTCATGCGCGTGACGTAATGCAACGCTGTCGCGCTGGACTCGTCGCACCAGTGAAAGTCGTCAAACATGAGCATCACCGGGCTCAGGTCCGCCTTCTGGCTGATCCAGCCGCTGATGGCCCCCAGCAAGCGGTCGCGATGCTCCAGGTTGCCATCCTTGAAGACCACCTGCTCGGCTTCAGGCGCCGCCTTCCGCAGCGCGTCGATCCACAGCGCGAAGGGACGGTGGATGCCGGAGGGATAGGCGGAAGCGTGCAGCAAATACATGCCGGCCTGGCGCGCATGCTCCGCCAACACGTCCAGCAGCGTGCTCTTGCCGATTCCCGGTTCGCCGAGCAGCACGATCACCCGGGCCTGGCGCTCGATGGCAATGGAATCGATTGCCGGCTTGAGATCCGCCAGCTCCCGATCCCGGCCGTGCAGGGATTTGGCGTGTGGCAATCCGGCACTTGCCGGACTTTTGGCCCGCGTTTCAACCGGTGCCGCGGCCATGGCGTTGGCCGGCGCTTTCCGGCAGGCTGCCAGCAGCGCGCCGCTGGATTCCACGCCCAGCTCCTTGAGCATGCGCTGCCCGATGCGCAACTGCTGTTCGGCTTCTTCCGATTTTCGCAACCTGGTCAGCAAGCGGATCAACGCGGCTCTTGCTTCCTCATCGTAAGGCGACAGCACCACCAGCGCACGCGCATGCGGCAGGGCGCGCTCCGGTTCGCCTGCATGGCGCCGGATCAGCTCCCGCAGGATGGCTTCGCGCGCCCGGACTGCGCGCTCCCGCGCGGACACGCACCAGGCATGGAATTCATGGAAATCGGAAAATTCCAGCCCTTCCAGAAAATGCCCCTGGAACTCCTGGCTCATGGCTTCCAGTGATTCGGTGGGAGCCTGTTCCAGGTTTTTCTCGGCCAGCTCGCACAACTGCACGAAGTCGATGCTGAGGTCATCGGCTTTCAGGCTCACATTCTGGCGGTTGGCGACAATCCTCGTTTGCTGCCGGGAATCCACCAGGCGACGCAGCTTGGACAGGCTCCAGCGCAAGGAACCGCGCGGGTCGTCCGGGATTTCCCACAGCAGTTCACTCAGGTATTCGCGCCGGAATGAACGCGGTTGCAGGGCCAGGAAGGCGAGCAAAGCGCGGGTTTTGCGCGAGGGCGGCAGAGCCTGCGCCTTGCCATTGCGCAGGACCTTGAAATCACCCAGAAGACGCAGTTCGACCTCGCTCACCTGCTGATACCTTGATACCCAGTCCCGGCAATATAGGGATGCAGGCGGCTCCAGTACAAGCTTTGTGCCGGCCAGGAGGTCAATGAGGCCGGAAGGCTGGGTCAGAGTGGGGGCTGGGGTCGGACCTGCGTAAGTTACTGAATTCTCGCTGATATTTGTGCGAAATTCATCGTTTATTGCGGTTAGCACCTGATTTTCAGGCTAAAAAGAGAACCTTACCAATCCAGATCCCTGGCGATTCACATCCAAAAACTGTGGGGAAATAGGCAGTTCAAGAAGTAAATCTACCGCATTCCCGGCTTGTTTTTTCTTGTCTTTCAGCCGGTTGGACAGGTCCGACCCCAAATACTCAGGTCCGACCCCAAATACTCCCAAATACTTCAGGGCATGGCGCAGGCGGCGCGGTACTC
>CBFGWJ010000397.1:0-2905 GCA_965652335.1 uncultured Gammaproteobacteria bacterium
CAACTGGCGCAGGTTTTGTTGCTGCAGCAGCTGGCGCAGCTCGGGCTGGCCCAGCAGGACCATCTGCAACAACTTGTGCTTGGCAGTTTCCAGATTGGTCAGCAGGCGCACCTGCTCCAGTGCTTCCGGGCTCAGGTTTTGCGCTTCATCAATGACCACCACCACGCGTTTTCCTTCCGCATATTGCTGCAGCAGGTATGCGTTCAGGGCATCAACCATTTTCTTGCTGCTGCCCTCCGCCTGGCTGATATCCACCCCCAATTCGTCACAAATGGCGGACAACAGTTCCTGGGGTGTTACCAGGGGATTGAGAATGAGCGCAATCAGTGTGTCTTCGGGCACCTGATCCAGCAGGCAGCGGCAGATCGTGGTTTTGCCGGTTCCCACTTCGCCAGTGAGCTGGACAAAGCCACCTGAGCCACCCTTGCCCACACCATAGAGCAGGTGTGCCAGCGCTTCGCGATGGGCCGCACTGAGGTAAACGAAAGCCGGATCGGGCGTGATCGAAAATGGCGCTTCCGTCAATCCAAAATGCTGCAGGTACAAATCAGTTTCCCGGTTGCCAGGCTGGTGTCATGCCGATGTGCCAAATGGTGCTGTCCACTGAGTCCTCAAACTCTCAATCCTCCAGTGCCAGCAGATTGGCATTGCCGCCAACGGCTGCAGTGTTGATGGTCAAGGTTCGCTCGGAAGCGAATCGTAACAGGTAATGTGGACCGCCAGCTTTGGGGCCGGTTCCCGACAGGCGTTCCCCGCCAAAAGGCTGCACACCCACCACCGCGCCCACCATGTTCCGGTTGACGTAACAATTGCCGGCATGGATGCGGCTGGCAATGTACTCCTGGGTGCGGTCGATCCGGCTGTGAATTCCCAGTGTCAGGCCATAATTGGCTGCATTGATTTCTTCGATCACGCGGTCAATATCCCTGGCCCGAAAGCGGATCACGTGCAATATCGGCCCGAATACTTCGCGCTGAAGTTGCTGCAGGCTTTCAAGCTCATAAGCACGGGGCGCGAAGAAATACCCGTCAAGGCCCGCAGGCTGCTCCACCTGGGCCACCAGCTTGGCTTCAGATTGCATCCGGTCCGCATGCGCCTGCAGAATCTCCAATGCATCCGCGTCGATGACCGGGCCGATATCTGTGGCCAGTTTGCGCGGGTCTCCCATCACGAGTTCCCGCATGGCACCACGCAGCAATTGCAGGACGCGATCAGCAACATCCTGCTGCAGGTACAGCACGCGCGCGGCGGAACAGCGTTGGCCGGCACTGAGAAATGCACTGGCGATGACATCCTTGACCACCTGCTCGGGCAAGGCCGAGCTGTCGACGATCATGGCATTCTGGCCTCCGGTCTCGGCAATGAGGGCGGCGATGGGACCGTCGCGCTCTGCCAGGGTGCGGTTGATCAGCCGGGCAGTTTCAGTGGAGCCGGTAAAGGCCACGCCATCGATGCGCGGGTCGCGGGTCAGTGCCGCACCCACCGTTGCTCCGTCTCCCGGCAACAATTGCAGGGCTTCACGAGGAATCCCGGCCTGGTACAGGATTCGGGTCACCAGAGCCGCGATGGCCGGCGTCTGTTCCGCCGGCTTGGCCAGCACTGTGTTGCCGGCAGCAAGAGCTGCGCTGACCTGTCCGGTAAAAATCGCAAGTGGAAAATTCCACGGACTGATGCAGGCAAACACACCTCGACCGTGCAGCGACAGGGTATTTCGCTCGCCGGTGGGCCCGGGCAACAGCAGAGGCTGTTCAAACTGGGTTTTCGCCTGCATGGCGTAGTACCGCAGGAAATCCACGGCTTCGCGCACCTCGGCGATACAGTCCCGCGGGGTCTTGCCGGCCTCACGGGCGCACAGAGCCATGAGTTCCGGCGAGCGTTCCTCCATCAGGTCGGCAGCTTTTTCCAGCATGCTGGCGCGCAGGTGCGCCGGTGTGCGATCCCAATCATCAGCATAGGCCCTGGCTGCGTTGATGGCCTGTTCGACATCCGCGGAAGTCGCATCGAACACCTGTCCGACTTGGTCCTGGCGATCAGCGGGATTGGTGTTGGGCCTGGACGGACGTTGCTGGCCGGGGTTGTTCCCCGCCAACAGCGGCCCGGCATCCCAGCTGGCAGTGGCAAATGGCTGCATGCTGGCTGCAAGTTTGATGGTTTCGCTGGTGTTGGCCAGGTTGAAACCGCGTGAATTCAGCCGCGACCCGCCATAGATCTGACGCGGCAGCGGGATGCCCGGATGCGCCACGGGCTGGGTGTTCTCCACCTTGGCTATCGGGTCTTCGGCAACCTTTTCGGCCTGGATTGACTGGTCAACGATCCGATTGACGAAGGAAGTATTGGAGCCGTTTTCCAGCAACCGGCGAACCAGGTAGGGCAGCAGGTCCTCGTGACTGCCGACCGGGGCATAGACGCGACAGGCATGACGAAAGCCCTCTGCCTGCATCACCACCCCATACAGATCCGCGCCCATGCCGTGCAGCCGCTGGAATTCGAAATCCAGGCGGTCCCCCGCCAGTTCGGTGATCACCGCGACGGTGTGCGCATTGTGCGTCGCGAACTGGGGATAGAATGCCTGGCGCTCCGCCAACAGCTGCCGGGCACAGGCGATGTAGGACACATCCGTATTGGCCTTGCGGCTGAACACCGGGTAGCCTTCATAACCCTCCACCTGGGCCAGCTTTATCTCGGAATCCCAGTAAGCGCCCTTGACCAGGCGCACCGGAATCCGCCTACCTGTGCTTTTGGCCAGGTCCGCCAGCAGCGCGATCTCTGCCGTGGCGCGCTTCTGGTAGGACTGCAGCGCGAGGCCAAAACCTTCCCAGCCTTGCAATGCCTCATCCTGGTAAACCGCGCTGAATACGGCCAGCGCCAACATCAGCCGGTCAGCTTCTTCGGCATCGATGGTGAG
>CBFGWJ010000398.1:0-2899 GCA_965652335.1 uncultured Gammaproteobacteria bacterium
CGGCGAGTGCTGAGATAATAACCGGCACAGCGAACCAGCTTCTGGCGCTTGGCATAGGTGATGCTCGCCGCGCCATCGCCGTGCTGGCCCGACCGACGAAATCGCACTTCGACGAATACCAGCAACTCACCATCGCGCATGATGAGATCGATCTCTCCCATGCGGCAACGAAAGTTCCGGTGCAAACTGACCAGCCCCTGCTTTATCAGAAAAGATTCCGCGGCGCTTTCCGTGCACTTGCCAATGGCAATCCGGTCAATTGCCTGCGCTGATCCCCGGTTGTTCCGTTTTGTCAGCACTTTCGTTCACCCAGGCGACCGGAATGCCGCCCCGGAACACGGCCCAGGCCGGTTGGCGTTGCAGCGTTGGTCCTGCCGAAGCGGTATAAGTTCCGGATTGTCCGGGGAAAGTGAAATCGGGATCGGTGCGCAAAAAGCCCAACCAGGGAAGGATGTTCCAGGCATCCCGGCCCAGTGCGTACAGCGGTGCCAGGGTGCCATTCTTCAGGCTGCTGGTTTGAGGGCTGCTGCGCAGGGAGGCATAACGGATCTGCAGGGGAGAGGAGGGAAAAATGATGCCGTTCAGGTCCTGGTCGCGGGTCCTGTCGGGTTGGCCCGAATAAATGCGGGCGCTGGCATATACCGGAATATCGCCGGCATTGTGAAAACGCAGTTGGGGCCGGATCAGCCGTCCCTGCGTGGTGTTGGCGGCGAGAAAGATCACGTCCACATCGTCCCGCCTGACCGGTTCGTAATCGAGTGGCAATTGCAGTGTTTGCTCCAGTTGTTGTTTGCGCGCCTTGCTTTCATCCAGTCGCAGCAAGCGCTCCAGTACAGCAGAGTGGTCATTCTCGTACTCAAGGAATCTTCCGGCTACCACGATTTGCCGCTCATCCTGTAGGAATTCTTCGCTGAAGACGCGCACCGTGCGCTCGCCCCACTCACTCTCCGGCGCCAGCACCATCGCCCGTGCATAGCCCGCATCGGCCATGGCCCGGGCCGTGGCGCGGATTTCGGCATCCTGTGACAGGGATACGCCATTGATCTGGTTGGCCAGGCCTATGGGTGGCGCCATCAGCGCAGGCACGTCGTTGAGCGCCAGGACCGGAGTGCGCAGGTCGGCCAGCTTGAGCAGGGCCTCGATGGCCTCGGTCTGCAATGGGCCGATGATGTACTCGGCACCCTGGTCCCGGGCTTCAAAATAGGCGCCAGGAATGGAATCCGGCTCGGTGCCGCTGTCCACGAAAATCAACTGTGAATGGCCCGGATTGTCCATGAATGCGCTGACCATGCCATCGCGCAATGCTTCGGCAGCTGCCTGCAGCCGTCCGCCCTGGGGGAGTAAAACCGCCACCTTGCCCGGGCCCTGGAAACCCTGCCGGTACAGCAGCCAGAGGTCCAGCACATCACCAGCAGCCAGGTAATGGTCGGCATGGCGCGCCTTCCAGTCATTCACTGCCGGCTCCAGCCGGTCGGCCACCACCAGGTTTCGCCGGATCACCAGCGCCAGGTCCAGCCAGGGGTCGAGGTCGGGATCCATTCGAGGCCTTGCCAGCAGTGCGGCCAGTTCCCCGGACGGCATGGGTTCAAGGCCCTTGAGCAGCGCCAGGGCGCGGGCCGGATCGTACTCGCTCATGCTGTCAGCGATGTCACGCACCCGGTCCAGGTCGATGGTGGATTCAATTTCAACTGCAGCTGCCAGTTGCGCCTGCAGATCCTCAAAACGCGCCGTGGAACCTGCGGGCAGATTCGCCTGCGCACTGCGCAGCAGGTTGGCGGCGTCGGCATGGTATCCGGACCGAAGGGCCAGATCAGCTTGCACCAACTCCAGGCGAGCGAGTTCAGAGGGTTCGAGAGCCTGCCTGTCAATCCATCGCATCAGGCTTTCGGCACGCTCGGTTTCGTCGGCCAGCAACCAGGCATCAGCGGCGGATATACGCAGGGTATTGGCCTCAGCGGCAGGCGCATTCACCGCCATGGTTTGCCATTGCCGGGCTGCTTCGGCAAAGTTGCCCCGCTCAAATGCCTGTTGTGGATTGGCCTCGGGTTCCGCAACCGCAGGTTTGGGGGGCGGCGCGGATGCACAGGCGGCCAAGCCCGCCAGCAGCATGACAGTACAGGCGATCCGGCCATATCGATAAATCCGGGCCAACTTGCTTCCAACTGGGGTTGTCGGCTTGTCTCTGGCGAATGAAGGGTTTGCGCGCATGGCTTTGTCCGGAAGATAAATTCTGTTCTTGCACGTTTGCTTTCGAAGCGGTTGCGACATGATACCGCAGAGCGCTTTTGATTAATCCATAATGGGATATTCGCCCGTTTGTGCTTCAACCGGACACTATTGGGCCCGTTATCAGGAATTGACATGCCAACTGCTGAGCTGTTCATTGTGGCAACACCCATAGGCAATCTCGCGGATATCACCGGGCGCGCCGTCGATACGCTGTCACAGGTTGATCTCGTGGCCGCGGAGGACACGCGTCACAGCCGCACCCTGTTGGCCAGCCACGGAATCGACCGGCCCATGGTGGCCCTGCATGAGCACAACGAAGATGCGATGGCGCCGCGGCTGGTGGAACGCATGCTGGCGGGCGAGTCGGTTGCACTGATTTCCGATGCGGGCACGCCGCTGATGTCTGACCCCGGCTACCGCCTGGTGCGCCTGGCTGTTGAGAAAGGCATTCGGGTGACTCCGCTGCCCGGCCCCAGCGCCATCACCGCTGCTTTGTCCGTGGCGGGTATCGCCACCGACCGTTTTGTTTTTGAAGGCTTCCTTCCGGCCAGACAGGCAGCGCGCATGGCGCGGCTGAACTCACTGAAATCCGAGACCCGCACACTGGTTTTGTTTGAATCCAGTCACCGCATCCTGGATTGCCTGCAGGACCTGGCCGAAACCATGGGAC
>CBFGWJ010000399.1:0-2893 GCA_965652335.1 uncultured Gammaproteobacteria bacterium
GCAGGTTATCGATGGCTTCCTTGCGTTCTTCGTTATCCGCATCACAGTTTGCCTGGTTAGAAAACGTTGCACTGCTGCCGATGCTGATATTGACCGCCGCGATGTCGATGCTGTTGCTGAGAGCCAGCACATGTTCCAAAGCCGCAACCTGGTCCGAGATGAAGGCGCCGACACCGGTCAGGCCTTCGCAATCCTCCTGAAAGGAAATGCAGGAAAAAACCTGGATGGCAATCAGGCCACCTCCCTTGGCGACACCGATATTCGGGCCAGTGCCATTGTTACCCACCGCAATACCGGCCACATGCGTGCCGTGAGCGCAGCTCGGAGAAACGTTGTTGATGGAGCAGTTCTGCCCTGAACCGGGAGCAGTCGAACTGCTGGCCTGTCCAGGACACAGGGAGGTCGCAAAGCGGTTTCCGGAAGCAGGACCGTTGGTGGAAAAACACGCTTCCGCCACCAACTTGGGAGCCGGAAAATACGGATGGGACGTGGACACACCGGTATCCAGCACCGCAATGACCTGGCCACCGCCATCGTAGCCGGCCATCCAGGCATTCTGTGCGCCGATCACCGGGACACTGCTGGCCAGCGCAGGTGGTTCAGGTACATCCTCCTTGAGGCTGATCACTTCGGGTAATGCCGCCAACCGGTCCACAGCGCTGGCATCCGCGCTGAAGACCATGAAGGGTATCGTTCGAAAACGCCTGATCTCGCGCAAACCCGGTTGCCGTACCCGGGCGGAGAACTGGTTTTGCAATTCGGCAATCTGCTGGGTGCGGGTCTGCCGCGAAGAGGCCGGCAGTTCCGCGAAGCTCTTGCCGGGTGCCTGGATCTTCACGATCAGGCGCACTTGCCCCTGGTCCAGCGCTTTCGCTCGCAGGGTGCTGGCTACACGGTCCGGTACAGCGGCCTGCACTACGGCCGAGTTGCCAGCCAGAACCGAGGCCAGCACCACCAGCGCCAGCCAGCCGCGATGTATTCCCCCTGATTTCATGAAACCGGCAATTCCTCTACTGACAGCGCAAGGATTCAAACCCACTGTTCAGCAACACCTCGCTGCTGTCGAACCGGTACAGTGTACCGTCTCCGGCGCCGCCGTCACCCACTTCCGCCAAGTACAGTTCACATTGCTCATCCTGGCCAAATGCCGTGGGACTATTGAGTATCGCCGCCGCGGAGACCCACTCCATCGGAGCCCAGCTGCCGCCCTGGTTCCGTACCATCCAGACACGGTCGGAACAATAATCGGCATACACATAATAGCCCTGCAAGGCGGTATTGCCACCGCGGTAGACGTAGCCACCGGTAATCGAGCAATTGCCTCCGCTGGCGCTGGAGTATTCCACGATGGGCGAAACGGGGTTGGGACAGCTGGCCCCGTTGTCATACACATGCGTACCCTCATAGCAGGGCCAGCCGAAATTCAGGCCACTTGCGCCAACCGGCACCAGGTCCACTTCTTCCCAGTCGCCCTGGCCCACATCGCCGATATACATCTCTCCCGTTTTCGCATCAAAGCTGAATTTCCAGGGATTGCGCAAACCCAGGTGCAGGATTTCATCGCAACCGTCGTCGGAACCTGGAAAGGCATTGCCGGGTGGGATACCGTACAGCTGCGGGTTACCGCACAGCTCCCCGCCGGGCGGTGGCGTGCCGTCCACATCGATGCGCAGGATTTTGCCTTTCAACGTGTCGGGGTTCTGTGCATTGCCAAACGGGTCACCTCCGCCACCACCGTCGCCGCTGGCGATGTACAGGAAACCGTCGTCACCGAAATGCAGGTCGCCACCGTTGTGGTTGGGAGCATCCTGGGCGAATTCCATCAGCACCAGCTTGCTGGATTCATCCGTCGCATCGGGGGAATTTTCATCCTGTTGATATTCTGCGATTACGCTGCGATCCGCACCTGAATCTGGTTGGCGGGTGTAATAAACGAAAAATCGTTTATTAGTTGAGAACTCTGGATGAAACGCCAAACCCAGTAAGCCTTGTTCGTTTCCGGCGTCATCCACCTCATCCTCAATGTCCAAATAGGGCGTTGGGAGCAACGTCTGGGTATCAGTATCGAATATCCGGATCCGGCCCGCTTGCTCAACAATAAACAACCTTCCAGATCCATCATTGGCATTTGCTATTGCAACAGGTCGTGTCAAGGTCGACGCGATCTCGGTCAGCGTCAAATTGTCGGTAGGAAGTGGAATTGTATAGTCCACGGTCAGCGTCGGAACATTCTGCCCTGCTGATTCGCGGGCGTAAATGCGCCGTGCGGTCAGCGCCGGCTCATCCTCCCGGCCCAGCAGCATCCAGCCGAAATTCCGTGACGGGTTGCGCACCCAGAAGGTGACGTCCTGCCGCAGGCCTTCACTGCTGGTGAAATCCAGGAATTCCTCACCCACGCCATAGCCCGCGCTGCCCGAGACGCTGGACAGGAAATCACCGCCGGCCTGGTTCCAATGGCTGGAAGGATGGACTCGATGCAGCCAGGTCACATCACCGTTGGTTGATGGGCTGCCGGTTCCTTCATTACCGGCGGCATCGGTGGGACCTTCAGCCCAGCTGCTGGTGACCCGGTGCAGGGTCGCCAATCCTCCCTCTGCACCGGTCCCCGGCGACTTGTTGATTTCCAGCGACAGGTTCACGGCATCGATTCGAGCGTTCGAAGGAATCGCGGACAGGTCAAACCGCATCAGGGCGCGCCGCAGCTTTTCACCACCTGGCCCGCCTACCCGGCCAAAAAAGAGGTTATCGCCGGTGCCATTGGCCAACGCGCCGTTATCATCCTCATACAGCGTGGCGTCCATGTCGGGAGCCAGAATCACCTGGTCTGCCAATGCAGCCGGTGCGAACAGGGCTCCTAGCAGGCAGCCCAGGTATAAAAACGTCTGGTAGTTCA
>CBFGWJ010000400.1:0-2890 GCA_965652335.1 uncultured Gammaproteobacteria bacterium
CCGCAGCAGCAGCGAAGAATGCCGCCGAAGGGGACAAGTTCCTCTTGGAAAACCGCACCAAGGAGGGCGTCCAGGTAACCGACAGTGGCTTGCAATACAAAGTGATCGACCAGGGCACCGGGCCCCGGCCCAAGGCCACCGACAAGGTGAAAGTGCATTATCGAGGCACCCTGCTGAATGGCGAGGAGTTTGACAGTTCCTATGCGCGCGGCGAGCCGATCTCCTTTGAGCTCAACAAGGTCATTCCCGGCTGGACCGAAGGCGTGCAGTTGATGCCGGTTGGCAGCAAGTACATGTTCTACATTCCTTCCGCCCTGGCTTACGGCCCGGCAGGTGGTGGCCCGATCGGCCCCAATGCCACGTTGATCTTCCAGGTTGAACTGCTCGGCATCGAAGGCCAGTAATCTTTTGAAATGGGTGGTAACCGGGGTTGCCGGTTTTATCGGCATGCACACCGCGCTCAGGCTGCTGCACATGGGCCACGAAGTCACGGGTGTAGACAACCTCAATGATTACTATGACCCGCAATTGAAGTTGGACCGGCTGGCCCAGTTGCAGGGCCGGCCGGGTTTTCATTTCGAACGCCTGGACATTGCGGACACTTCGGCCCTGAACCGGCTGGTGGGTGACACAAAGCCGCACCGTATGGTGCACCTGGCGGCCCAGGCCGGCGTCAGGCATTCCATCGATCACCCGATGGATTATGTGTCCGCCAACCTGGTAGGGTTCATGAACGTGCTCGAATGCTGCCGCCACCACCGGGTGCAGCACCTGGTGTATGCCTCCTCGAGTTCGGTTTACGGCAATAATCCGGCGGTTCCGTTCTCAGAACACCATGCGGTGGACCATCCGCTGTCCATCTACGCCGCCAGCAAGCGCGCCAATGAACTGATGGCCCATGTCTACTCGCATCTGCATGGCCTGCCGGCCACCGGATTGCGTTTCTTCACCGTGTACGGTCCCTGGGGCCGCCCCGACATGGCGCCGATCCTCTTTGCCAAAGCCATCGAAGCCGGCCGGCCCATCGCGGTGTTCAACCATGGCAGGCACCAACGGGATTTCACCTACATCGATGACATTGTCACCGGCGTTGTCAAAGTCGCCTGCGGCCCCGCGCCGCAAGGGCTGGCGGTTGCGCCGGGGAACACCGATCCCGCCGTCAGCTCAGCACCCTGGCGCATATACAATATCGGTAACAACCAGCCGGTACAGTTGATGGATTTCCTGGCCGGGTTGCAGGACTGCATGGGCAAACAGGCGGTACTGCAAATGCAGGGTGCGCAGCCGGGTGACGTGCAGGATACCTGGGCTGATTGCAGCGACCTGCAAAAGGATTTTGGTTACCACCCGGATACTTCCCTGACTGTCGGCATGGAGCGGTTCATTGGGTGGTTTCGGGATTATTATTCTTCGGCCAACAGGGTGTAGGAATGCGTTTATCGATCATAGGCAGTGGATACGTTGGCCTGGTCAGCGGGGCCGGCCTGTCGGAAGTGGGGCACCACGTGGTGTGCATGGACATCGACGCCGCGCGCATCGAACGGCTTCAGCAGGGCGTCGTGCCCATTTTTGAGCCCGGCCTTGAATCCATGTTGCTGGACAATGCGGCCCAGGGCCGGCTGCGCTTTACCAGCTCCATTGCGGAGGCTGCGCGGCACGCGCGGGTCATTTTCATTGCCGTGGGCACACCGCCGGATGAGGACGGCTCGGCGGACCTGCGCCATGTCCTGGCCGTGGCGGACGCACTGGGGCAGAACCTGGATCAACCAGCCCTGATCGTGGTCAAGTCCACGGTGCCGGTCGGCACCTGCGAAAAAGTCCGCGATGCCGCCAATCTCGCGCTGCGGAAACGTGGCATGAATTTCGAGGTGACGGTTGCTTCCAATCCCGAATTCCTCAAGGAAGGAGCGGCCATTGCCGATTTCATGAAACCTGACCGCATCGTGATCGGCACCGATTCGGAAGAGGCCGAAACCCTGTTGCGCGAACTCTATGCCCCGTTCAACCGCAACCATGAGAAATTGTTGTGCATGGATGTGCGGTCCTCGGAACTGACCAAGTACGCCGCCAATACCATGCTGGCTACCAAGATCAGCCTGATGAATGAACTGTCCAACCTGGCTGAACGGGTCGGCGCGGATATCGAGCACGTGCGCATCGGCATCGGCTCGGATCCCCGCATCGGCTATTCCTTCATTTATCCGGGGGTCGGTTATGGCGGTTCCTGCTTTCCCAAGGATGTCCGCGCGCTGGAGCACACCGCCCGGCAATACGGTTACGAAGCTGAGTTGCTGAAGGCGGTTGAGGCAGTCAATAACCGACAGAAAGCCAAGGCTTTTGAAATACTTGACCGACATTTCGGAAGTGAATTAACAGGTCTGAAAGTGGCAGTCTGGGGTCTGGCATTCAAGCCCAACACCGATGACATGCGTGAGGCGCCATCACTGAACCTGATCGATGCGCTGCTGGCCGAAGGTGCCACGGTAGTGGCGCATGATCCTGAAGCCATGGAAGAAGCGGGCAAGCATTACCACGGACATGCCGGCTTCACCCTGGCGGATGATCCGTATGCAGCCACCGAGGGTGCCGATGCACTGGTACTGATGACCGAATGGCGCTTGTACTGGGCACCGGATTTTGAACACCTGCGCCAGCATATGGTCCAGCCGGTGCTGGTGGACGGACGCAATATCTGGTCACCCGCCATCGTTCGCCGGCACGGCATCACTTACTATGCCATTGGCCGGCCCTGACGACGGCCGGCCGTATCGAAAGGGAGCAAGGCATTGAGCAAGACCGCGCTGATTACCGGAATCACCGGCCAGGATGGCGCCTACCTGGCCGAATTCCTGCTGGCCAAAGGCTATGAGGTGCACGGCATCAAACGCCG
>CBFGWJ010000401.1:0-2888 GCA_965652335.1 uncultured Gammaproteobacteria bacterium
CTGGAAGCGGGCACCGACCGCAAAGTGGATTCGAAAAGCCTGTTTGCCATCGGCTCGGCATCGAAGTCCTTTACCGCCGCTGCCCTGGCCATGCTGGTGGACGAAGGCAAGCTGTCCTGGGATGACCGCGTGATCGACCACCTGCCCTGGTTTCAAATGTACGACCCGTATGTGACTCGCGAGCTGCGCATCCGCGACCTGCTGGCGCACAATTCCGGACTGAGCCGCGGCGACCGTGTCTGGTACGGCACTGATCTCAGCCGTGAGGAAATCGTGCGGCGGGCGCGCTACCTGCCACCCGCCCACAGCTTCCGTTCCACCTTTGAGTACAACAACACGATGTTCATCGCCGCGGGCCTGGTAATCGAGGAGATCACCGGCCAAAGCTGGGACGACTTCATCACCGCGCGGATTTTCCAGCCCCTGGGCATGGATGCCAGCAACACTTCGGTGAAAGCCCTGGCCGGCCAGCCCAATGTTTCCACCCCGCACATGGATTTCGACGGCGTGGCCAAAGCCGTGCCGTGGCGCGACATCGACAATGCCGGCCCGGCGGGTTCCATCAACTCCAGCGTGGAGGACATGGTCCACTATGTGCAATTGATGCTGAACCAGGGCAAGCGGGGTGACGGGCAGTTGCTAAGCCCGGCTGCCATGCAGGAATTGCTGGGTTCGCAGATGAAAATGACCAAGGATGGATTCTGGGGCGCGTTGTTTGCCGACTCGGCCATCATCGCCTACGGCCTGGGCTGGTTCCTGGCAGAGCACCAGGGCTATTTGATGCCCAACCACGGCGGCAATATCGACGGCAACACGGCGTTTGTTTCCTTCATGCCGGAGAAGAACATCGGCGTGGTCATACTGACCAACATGAACCGCGCCAACGGCTTCATCGCCGCGCTGAACTATGAAATTTACGACCGCCTGCTTGGCGCTCCAGAAAAAGACTGGAACCAGCAGTTCCTGCAGGTGATGGCGAGCGTCGAGAAACAGCAACAGGAGGAGGCGCAGAAAATCATCGACGCCCGTGTGGCGGGCACTTCACCGTCGCTGGCGCTGGATGAATACAGCGGCCGCTACACCAGCGAGCTCTATCCTGATGTAGTGGTGGAAAACACCGATGATGGGCTGGTGCTGACCTATGCCGGTCACTTCGAGGCCACGCTGGAGCACTGGAACTACGACACCTTCAAGGCCACCTGGAACACGCCTGACCCGGTGGAAGGGCCACCCAGCCTGGTGCGGTTCGCCATGGGCACTGATGCCAAGGTGTACAAGGTACACGTGGACATCGAAGGCTCGGTGCCATTCAAAAAAGAGAAATAGTCAAAAACAGCCAGGCTGCAAAACAGTCAGGATTTGGCACGCTGCGCCGACAGCAGGTCGGCGTGGCGTTTCTTCAGCTCGCCCTTGGCCACCTTTTCCGTTGCAGTCCTGGGCAGGCGGTCCAGGTACAGCACATGCTCGGGCCACATGTAACGGGCCATCTTGCCGTCGCAAAAGGACCAGAGCTCATCGCGGCTGAGTGTGGTTTCCGGCCGCAATACGATGGCCACCGCCACTTCTTCTTCGGAAAACTCGCTGGGCACCCCATAGGCCGCCACTTCCGCCACGGCCGGGTGTGATTCGATGACCGTTTCGATTTCCAGCGCCGACATGTTCTCACCACGCCGGCGGATCACATCTTTTTTGCGCCCGGCGAAATACAGGTTGCCGTCCGCATCGAATCGCCCGAGGTCGCCGGTGTAGTACCAGCCGTCGCGAATCAGCTCGGCATTGGCTTCGGGCATCTTCAGGTAGCCGGTCATCATTTGCGTGGGGTCATCAGGGCGGGTGACGATCTCGCCCACCTCACCGACCGCCACGGGTTGGCCAGCATCATCCAGCAGGCGCAATTGCCAACCGGGGGCGACTTCGCCACAGCTGCCTTTGGGGTAGGTTTTGCCATCCATCTGGAATACCGCGATGCCGCCCTCGGTGCTGCCATAACCTTCGATCAGTTTCAGGCCGAAGCGCCGCTCGAAATCCGCCTTGAAATCAGGAACCGGAATGCCCCAGGCCAGGCGCACCGGGTTGTCGGCGTCATCGTCCTGTTCCGGCAACCGGTAAACAAAGGTCAGCGTCGCACCCATGAAATCAAACACGGTGGCGCCAAAAAAGCGGATGTCATCCCAGAAGCCGGACACGCTGAACTTCCTGGCCAGCGCCGCGGTGCAGCCGCCACTCAGCGCGGCCATCACCGTGCCGATGGTGGCGTCCCAGTGATACAGCGGAAACGGGCAATACAGCACGTCTTCCGTGGTGAGACGGAACGAACCGGCACAGGTTGCGCCCTGCCCCGCCAGGTAGCCGTGCGACAGCTGCACGGCCTTGGACATGCCGGTGGATCCCGAAGTGAACTGGATCATGGCCACGTCGGCCCGATCCGGTTCGGCGGCCCGGGGCACCGGCCCGGCGGGCAACTGCTGAAGGTGCAGGCAACGGATACCCGGAAGGGCGGGCAGTTCACTGACGCCATGCAATACCAGGATGCGTACATGCTCCAGTTCATCCAGCACTTCGATGATCTGTTCGAGATACGGCGCATCCACCACCAGGATGGAGGACTCCATCAGGTTCAGCGCCCGGCTGAGCTGCGGACCGCGAAACTCCGTGTTGATGGGTGCCCAGACGGCGCCGAGGTGCATCAACGCGAACCAGGTTTCAACCGCCGGCCCGGTGTTGGGAAAAAACACCGGCACGATGTCGCCACGGCTGATTCCGAGGCTTGCCAGGCGGGCCGCGCACAGCTGGCTGGCGGCGCTGAATTCAGCATAGCTGTAGTTACGCTCGCGAAATCGCAGGAAATCCGTTTCGGGCTGTTCGGCAGTGCGCCGGGCGAGCAGCGC
>CBFGWJ010000402.1:0-2881 GCA_965652335.1 uncultured Gammaproteobacteria bacterium
AGGGCAGCGGATACGGGACGCGGGGGGAATACCAGTCGCTGGCTCGATCGAAGTGGAGAAGCGGACCGGAAGGCCTTACCGGCATCGGGCCCGTTATTGACCAGATGGATCCCGGCTGAAGGCAGGGATGACGAGTTAGAGTAGATTCTGTCCGGAACGACGTGATCGAGAATCAGGCGGGGTCGAAGATTTCGCCCAGCAGCACCGGTGAATCGGCGCCCGTGATCGGGCCCGTGGTTTGCGGCCGACCCGCCAGCCGTTCGCGCGCCAGCCAGGCGAACAGGATGCCCTCAACCCAGTCCGGGTCCAGGCCCACTTTCCGCGTAGTGTCCACCGACTTGTCCGGCAGCAGGTGCTGCAGGCGCTGCAGCAGGTCCAGGTTGTGCGCGCCGCCACCACATACCAGCACCTCATCCGCATTGCCGAAGCGCACCGCGTCGGCAATCGTGTAGGCCGTCAGCTCGCTCAGGGTTGCCTGCACATCGCGCAGGCTGGTATGCGTTGGAGAATACTCCGCCTTGCGGGCCGAGAGGCGCTTTTCCAGCCAATCGGTGTTGAAGTATTCCACCCCCGTGCTCTTGGGCGGCTTGCGGCTGAAATACGGGTCGTCCAGCAGGCGGTCCAGCAACAGGCGATCGACCTTGCCGCCCGCGGCCCACTGGCCGTTGGCGTCGTAGTCCTTGCCCTGGTGCCGGTGAATCCAGCCATCCAGCAGGCAGTTGCCCGGCCCCGTGTCATGGCCGGTTACCGACCCGTTCGCATGCAACAATGAAATATTGCTGATACCGCCGACATTCAGAATCGCGCGAATGCCGCGATCCGGCATCAGCAGTGCCCGGTGCAGCAACGGGGCCAGCGGCGCGCCTTGCCCGCCCGCCCTGATATCCGCCTGGCGGAACTGGCCCACCGTGCGGATGCCCAGCAGGTCCGCAATGCGCTGCGGGTCACCGAGTTGGATGGATTCCGGGTTGGGCAGGAAAGGGTGATGCCACACCGTCTGGCCGTGTGAGCCCAAGGCCATGACTTCCGTGGCCTTCACTCCGGACTGGTCCAACAGGCTCCAGGCGGCCAGCGCAAAAAACTCCGCCAGTTCGCGGTCCAGCCGCTTGAGGCTGGCTTCGTCCGGCCGCAAGCGCCGCTCGATCAGTTGCTTGAGGTCTTCAGCCAGCTCCGGCGGGTAGCTGACACAGGTGGACGACAGCAGCTTTGGCGAGTTGTTTTCAAACCTCACCAGCACCGCATCGGCACCATCCCGGCTGGTGCCGGACAGCATGCCGATGAACAATTCCGCAGTGGCACTCAATCAGACAGAACCCGCTCGCTGGTCAGTCGCGGCTGGCGTACAGCGACGCCGACTCCAGGCGGCTGAGCTGCGTGAGCATGGGAGCCGCGCTGTGCTTGAAGCTCAGCAACATGTCACCCTGCAACGGTTCAACCTTGGGCAATGGAACGGTGCGTGGATTCCGGTGCACGCCGTTGAGCAGGAATTCATAGTGCAAATGCGGGCCGGTGGCCAGGCCGGTGGAGCCCACGTAGCCTATGGTCTGTCCCTGTTTCACCTTTTGGCCCTGGTTCACCGCTTTCTTGGAGAAATGCAGGTACTTGGTTTCAATGCCGTTGGCGTGCTTGATGAACACGTGGTTGCCGTTGGCAGCTGAATAACCGGCCCTCGTTACCACACCTGCGCCTGCCGCATACACGGGAGTTCCCGGCGGAGCGTAATAGTCGATGCCGTTGTGCGGCCGCACGCGCTTCAGCACCGGGTGCATGCGTTTGGGGTTGAACTGGCTGCTGATATAAGAGAAGTTCAGCGGCGCCCGCAGGAAGGCTTTCTTCATGTTACGGCCATCCGGGGCGTAGTATTCAGCCACTTCGCCGTTATCAAACCAGATGGCCTGGAAACGCTCGCCCTGGTTGATGAATGTGGCGCCGAGAATCTGGCCGTCGCGCAGGAATTCACCATCCCGGTAGATTTTTTCGTACACCAGGAAGAACCGGTCGCCGGCGCGGATGTCCTGCACAAAGTCGATGTCCCAGCCGAAAATGTTAGCCAGGTCCATGGTTTTGGCGTCGGTCAGCCCGGCGTCCTTGCCGGCCATGAACAATGAGGAGGTGATCACACCCTGGGCCTCGATAACCTCGGTATACATCTGCCGCGGCACGCTGTCGGCGTACAGTTCGCCGTTCACCTGCCGCACCAGCAGGTAGCGGTCCTCGCCCACCGGGTAGCGCATTTCCAGCAGCCCGCCGTTCTCATCGCGCTTGAAATCAAACACATCCCCGGGTCGGATCTTGGTCAGGCCCTTGCAGTCCTCGTTGAGGTCGAGAATGCGGTGCAGCAAGGCCACTTCAAAGCCCTGCTGGCGGAAGATGGTGTCAAGGTTCTGGCCGCTTCTTACCGTGACGCTGTCCCACTCGCTTTCGAGCGCTTCCTCGCTGCCAGCCGACGCGGTAGCCGGCGGTGTTTCCAGCTCGTCACGCTGCGGCAGGGCCAGTTCAATGATCTGGGTGGAAAGCGCGGAGGTGGAAGGCTCGACAGGGGCCAGCAAAGTCCAGGTAATGCCGACAACGAGCAGGGAACTGGCAAACAGGATCGCTTTCTGGCGGCTGATAAAAGGTAACGGCCACGAATCGTATGCAGGTGCCTGCGCTTCTTCTGTCATCTCTTGTCGCATTCAGTAGGTTGACCCATTCACTGTTTTGCCCGACCCGGCTCAAGCCCGCATACAGTAATGGCAGCCTGGTTTGCGGTCAAATCCCCCACACTTCGCCGGTGAACCGGAGCGGCATGAAAATTCGGCTGGAGGCGCGCCGCGCAAGGCCCTAGAATGTGCGGCTTGGCTGCAGGAAATTGCAATGAGCAACGCCGTAATGAGCAACG
>CBFGWJ010000403.1:0-2878 GCA_965652335.1 uncultured Gammaproteobacteria bacterium
CAGTTTCATGCCCAATATTCCACTCAATGCGCTGCGAACTTTTGAAGCCGTGGCCAGCAATCTCAGCTTCGCCAAAGGCGCCGAAGCCCTTAACGTGAGCCCTGCCGCGGTCAGCTCGCAAATCCGGCTGCTGGAAGACCGCCTGAAGCAGCCTTTGTTCCATCGCAAGGGGCGGCAAATCACACTGACGGATGCCGGCAAGAAACTGTTGCCAGGCGTGCAACGGGGCCTGACCGAGCTTCGCCAGGCGGTGCAATCGCTGGGAGCGGACCGCAGCGAGGGCGTGCTGAACGTCAGCATGATGCCCTCCCTGCTTCAGAAGTGGGTGCTGCCGCGGCTGGCGGATTTCTACGAAGCCCACCCGGAAATCGACCTGCGCATCAACGCTGACAATGGCCTGGTGAATTTTGAACAGAGCGATTTCCATGCCGTTATCCGTTTCGGCCCGGGCAAATGGCCCGGCCTGAAATCGCATAAATTGATGGACGACTGGATCCTGCCGGTATGCAGTCCGAAGATGCTGCGCGAAATCGGCCCGGCCAGTACCATCCAGGACCTGGAAGGACACGACCTGTTCTTCGTGGAAAGCGAGATCCTGGATGCGTGGTTCCGGGCCGTGGGCGACAGCGGCCGGGACAGCCACTGGCCGTTGCTGAACGACTCCCTCAGCATCCTGATGGCGGCTGAGCAGGGCCAGGGCATCGCCCTCAGCCGCTGGTCACTGGTGGTGCGCGATATCGAGGCCGGGCGCCTGGTGCGGCCTATCCCGACAGTGGTGAAAACCGACTGGTCGTACTATTTCGTTTCCCCGCCCCATTTCTTCAACTTGCCCAAGGTAAAAATTTTCCGCCAGTGGCTGCTGGATCATTGCGCGCGCTTTCCCACCCCGGAATAATGGGCCGACGGCAGCATCGAACAGCACGGAGCCCACAATGGCGAAATCAGGCTTTTACAAGCCCCACAAATCCTTCGGCCTGATGGATTTCCTGTGGCGCTGGGGCGCCGCCATCGTGCTGGTCTTCGCCACCTACAACCCCAGCGGCCACTCCTACGTGCACTGGCTGATGGAAAGCTTCGGCGAACAGAACCTGGGCGCCATGCATTTCCTGGTGGGCGTGATCCTCGCGGCGGGCTGGACGGTTTATCTGGTGGCCACGAGCAACAGCCTGGGAGGGCTGGGCACGGTTCTCGGAGCGGCGATTATCGGCGGCTGCATCTGGCTGCTGGTGGACCTGGGCGTGGTGCATGCGGACTCCACCCGTGCGCTGGTCTGGCTGGGCCTGTTCGCCCTGGCCACCCTGCTGGCCATCGGCATGAGCTGGTCGCACATCTGGCGCCGCCTGAGCGGGCAACTGGAAGTGGACGACAAAAGTGGACGACAATGACTGACATGGGCGGCTGACCTGCGCCACTGACCCAGGCGGCTGAGTCCGCCAAGGGATCCGGCTGCTCAGAAAGCCCGCCGCGCCACCATCGAGGGTTTCAATTCGCTGATCGAGCGGCAACCCATCAGGTACATATTGCGTTCCAGCTCATCGCGCATCAGCTGGCAGGCGCGGGCTACTCCCTTCGCGCCTCCGGCCGCCAGCGCATAGAGATACCAACGTCCGCCGGAACAGGCCGTGGCGCCGAGAGCCAGCGCCTTGAGCACATGGGTGCCGCGCCGGATGCCGCCGTCGACGATCACCTCAACCTGCCCACCCACCGCGTCCAGGATGGCTTCCAGCTGGTCAAAAGGCGACCGCGAACCGTCCAGCTGCCTGCCACCGTGGTTGGAAATCATGATGGCGCTGGCGCCGGCCTCCACGCTGCGGCGCGCATCGTCCACCGACATCACGCCCTTGATGGCAAACGGCCCGCCCCACTCGCGGATCATGTCGGCCACATCATCCCAATCGATGGAGCGCTTCATCTGACCGTTGATGTATTCGGGAATGGACGCCTTGACGCTGGAGCCGGCGGCGATGAATTGCGAAATATTGGGCAGGTCGAAGGCCTCGCGGAACAGGTAATTGCAGGTCCAGACCGGATGCGCCAAGAAGCTCATCAGGCTGCGCGGCGTCAGCCTGGGGGGCGTGGTCATGCCCGTCAGGTAGTCACGTTCGCGGTTGCCGGAAACGATGGTATCCACCGTCAGCGCCAGGGCATCGAATTTCGCCTGCTTGCAGCGCTCGATCAGGTTACTGGTGAGCGCCGCATCCTTGTGTACATAAATCTGGAATAGCTTGGGCGTATCGCTGAAGCCGCCCAGTTCCTCGATACTGCGGGTGCCAATGGTCGAAACACCGAACAGGGTGCCGAACTGCTGCGCCGCCTGGGCGATTCCGCGCTCGCCTTCATGATGGAACAGGCGCTGCATGGCGGTCGGCGAGAAAAACATCGGCATGGCCAGCCTGCGGCCAAATACCTGCACCGAAAGATCCACTTCGCCCACGCCGGCCAGTACCCGCGGCACCAGGTCCACGCCGTCAAAGGCCGCGGTGTTGCGGCGCAGAGTGGCTTCATCGTCAGCGCCGCCATCGATGTAATGGAATATCGGCGAAGGCAGGCGCCGTTTGGCCAGCTGGCGGAAATCCTGTGTGTTGTAGCAATCCTGCAGGCGCGGCCTGCCACGTGAGAACCCAACCGCCATGTTCAGGACTCTGCCGGAATTTTCGTAGCCTGCCAGGCAATCGCGCGCCACTCGCCGTCACGCAGCAGGAACACGCCCGTGTTGTAAAACCTGACCACCGTTGGGGGCTCAGCATGGCGTGTGCCCACCAGCCGGAAAGTAATCACTGCCATGTCGTCATAAACCCTGACCAGCAGGGCTTCACGGCCATACTCCATCGCCGGTGCGCCGGTCTCATCGGCGCCTGCCTCCTGCATGGAGCTGATG
>CBFGWJ010000404.1:0-2876 GCA_965652335.1 uncultured Gammaproteobacteria bacterium
ATTTGCTGCGGCTGAAATCGTAGCCGCCCACCAGCGAAAGTATCCAGCCGTTCCCTGGGTTGAGGGATACCAGCGCGCCTTCGACTTCGGGAACCTGACCGAGCTCCCAGTTGCCTTCGTTATTCATACGGATACGGACGATATCGCCGGCAGCCAGCACTTCGGCGAAGGTCTTGGGTTTCACGCCCACCCGGTCGCGGCTGATGAACTTGCCCATCCACTCCTGCAGCTCGATGGCCACCGTCTGGCCGTCCAGCAGGTAGACCAGGGCGAGTTTGTCCTCTACCTCGGTCACCAGGCCCGGCAGCCAGCCGGAGATGGGCCGGTACGGTTCCAGCACTTCGTTCCATTGCTGCGGCGTGTTCCGGTCGGCCAGGTCGATGCGCGCTTCAGGCCCGCGGTAACCGTGGCGGCGATCATATTCCTCCAGGCCCTTGCTGATGGCCTGGTCGGCGGCCATCTGCAAGCGGCTGTCGATGGTGGTGTAGATCTCGAACCCGCCGGTGTAGGCCTGTTGGCCCAGCATTTCCAAAGCCTTTACGCGCACCATTTCCGCCACATAAGGCGCCGAGAGTTCAGCCGACATGCCGTGGTAGAAAGCCGAGTCCTTTTCCGCCAGCGCCTGGTCGTATTGCGGCAGGTCGATATAGCCCAGCTCCAGCATGCGGCTGAGCACGTAATTGCGCCGCTCGGTGGCTCGTTCCGGCTGGTTGATGGGGTTGATGCGCGACGGCGCCTTGGGCAAGGCTGCGATCATGGCTGCCTGCGCCAGTGTCAGTTCACCCACAGGCTTGCCGTAATACACTTCCGCCGCTGCACCCACGCCGTAGGCGCGGTATCCCAGGAAAATCTTGTTCAGGTACAGCTCTAGGATTTCCTGCTTGCTGAGTTCCTGTTCGATTTTCAGTGCCAGGAAAATTTCCTTGATCTTGCGGGTAAAGGTTTTTTCGGCGGTCAGGAAAAAATTGCGTGCCAGCTGCTGCGTGATGGTGCTGCCGCCCACCGACTTCTCGCCGGTGGTGAGAAGCGTGAATGCGGCGCGGCTGATGCCCTGGTAATCCACTCCAGGGTGTTCGTAGAAGCGTGCGTCCTCGCCGGCCAGGAAAGCCTGTTCCAGCATGTCGGGCATCTCGTCGAGGGTTACCGGAACACGGCGCATTTCACCGAACAGACCGATGAGTTTGCCATCCTGGGTGTACACCCTGAGGGGTACCTGCAATTGTACGTCCCGCAGGGTATCAACATCCGGAAGGTCCGGTTCGAACACCAGGTAAGCGATTCCGATGGCGGAAACCCCCAATACCCCCGACAGGAAGATGAATACAAAAAACCACTTAAAGACTTTCTTCACGCTGATTTTTCCTGCTATGCTAGTTCGCAACAAGGGCAAGCCCTTGTTCTCGGTGGCCCCATTTGGGCTTGGCGGTCCCCGGACAACATAGTATCAGGCGAGCAGGGAAGCAGCCGGAGCAATCCACAACTGACAGCACAAGCTGTATTCGGTTTCTTCCTTCCCGCTTATTGATCTTCCCGCTCGGGTTCGATGCAGAAACGTACCTGGGCCGAAGACCGGCTTTTTGGCAGTTATCAATATCAACAAATTTATCGTTGAGCATTGAGATAGTAATGAATATCTGTTAAAAACTGGTGTAAGAAGTGTCAGTAAGCTATTGTCAAGCAAAGGATTGAGGGCAATTTGAAACTATTAGGCACAAAAAAACCACCCATAATTGGGCTGGATATCGGCGCTTCAAGCATTCGCTTGCTGCAACTTTCCTCGCATGGTTCAAGCTATCGCATCGAGCATTTTGCGATTGAACCACTGCCGCAAGGCGTGATTGTCGAGAAGTCGGTGCAGGACATTGAGGCCATCTCCGACGCAATCCGCGCGGCGATCCGCAAGTCCGGCTCGAACTCCAAATACTGTGCCGTGGCCGTATCGGGCTCGGCGGTATTCACCAAGACCATCAGCCTGCCTTCCAACCTGGCCCAGGCCGACATTGAAAGCCAGGTGCAGATCGAGGCCAACCAGTACATTCCGTATCCGCTGGATGAAATCAGCCTGGATTTCGAAGTGCTGGGGCCATCGGCGCGCAACGCCGACATGGTGGACATCCTGCTGGCCGCCAGCAAGAACGAAAACGTGGAGAGTCGCCAGGATGCCCTGGAGTCGCTGGGCCTCAAAGCGCAGGTGGTGGATGTTGAATCATTCGCCATCGCCAATGCCTTTGAACTGATCCGCGAGCGCGATGGCATCCGCAGCACTGAAGCGGTTGGCCTGTTTGATATCGGCTATGACCTGTCCACGCTGATGGTGCTGCGTAACGGTCGCGTGCTGTATACCCGCGACCATCCTTTCGGCGCGCACCAGTTGCTGGAAGAAATCATGCGCCGCTACGACATGTCAGCCGAGCAGGCCGGGTTCTTCAAGCGCGGCGAACCAGGGCCCGAAGATTTCGAAGACGCGGTGCTCGAGCCCTTCATGCTCAACGTGGTGCACCAGATCAGCCGCGCTTTACAGTTCTACAGTTCCAGTTCCGAGTTCTCCAATATCCGCACTCTGTACCTGGCCGGTGACATGGCCATGCTGAAAGGCCTGACCGATGTGGTGGAACAGGAACTGGGAATCAAGACCAATATTGCCGACCCGGTCAGCGGCCTGGAACGGGCGCCCTCCGTCGCTGTTTCAGCCCTGACCGCCAATGCACCCAACCTCATGGTTTCAATGGGGCTGGCATTGAGGGGGTTTGACTGATGCTGAGAATCAATCTGCTCCCCTGGCGCGAGGAAGCGCGCCGCGAACGCCAGCGGCAATTCCTGTACTCGCTGGTTGGTACCCTGGTACTGGGTGCCGTGCTGGTGCTGGTAGTGGGCCT
>CBFGWJ010000405.1:0-2873 GCA_965652335.1 uncultured Gammaproteobacteria bacterium
CGCTGGTAACCCGGGTCGTCCGCCATGTAGCCGATGGTGTAGATATGCACCATCAGCGACACGAAGGTGACCACGCACATCATCAGCGAAGTCAGGTGATCCACCAGGAAGCCCACTTCGAACCGGATGCCGTCTGACACCATCCAGGTGTAGACGCTGTAGTTGACGGATTCCAGGCCCATGAAAACCTGCTGGTAAAGCACCCAGGCAGACAGGGCAAACGAGGCGCCAACGCCCAGGATGGTAACCCAATGTGCGCCCGACCGGCCAACCTGGTTACGCAGCAAACCCGCAGCCGCCGCAGCCGCCAGCGGCAGCAACGGAATCAATAGCAATGTGGTGTGCAGCCCCATATCAGCCCTTCAGGTCGTCCAGATCAGAAACATTGATGGTACCGCGGTTGCGGAACAGCACCACCAGGATCGCCAGGCCGATGGCAGCTTCAGCCGCGGCCACGGTGAGGATGAAAAACACGAACACCTGGCCGTCGAGGTTGCCCAGGAAGCGGGAAAAAGCGACGAAATTTATGTTTACCGATAGCAGCATCAGTTCGATGCACATCAGCAGCAGGATGACGTTTTTCCGGTTCAGGAAAATCCCCGCCATGCTGAGGCAGAACAGGATGCCGCCGAGCGCCAGGAAATGTACCAGAGTCAGCATAGTTCTACTCCCGTTTGTCGAGCCGCGCTTCGGACTTCATCTTGGCCAGGCGAATGCGCTCATCGCGCCGCACCAATACCTGGCGGGATGGATTCTGCACTTTGGTGCCCGGACGGTGATGGCGCAGCGTCAGGGCAATGGCGGCAATGATGGCAACCAGCAGGATCAGGCCGGCCACCTCAAAAGGCAGCAGGTACTCCGTATACAACAGCTCGCCCACTGCCTTGGTGTTGCTGAATCCTTCGGGGTTGGGGCTGGGAACCGGGAAAGCCGAGGCATCAAAACTGTCACTGGCCCAGATCACCAGCATGAACTCCAGAGCCATCAGGGCCAGGATCACCAGCCCCACCGGCAAATAGCGGATGAAGCCTTCGTTCAGCGGTGCCAGGTTGATATCCAGCATCATCACGACGAACAGGAACAGCACCATCACGGCACCGACATAGACCAGGACCAGAATAATGGACAGGAACTCGGCTTCCAGCAGCATCCAGATGGCGGCAGAACTGAAGAATGTGAGCACCAGGAACAAGGCCGCATAAACCGGGTTGCGTACGGTGATGACCATCACCGCTGCGCCGGTGAGTATCAGCGAGAAAACGTAAAAGACAATTTCGGTAATCGGCATGGTCATCATCCGCCTAGCGATAGGCCGCGTCTTGCTGCCGATTGGCCGCGATGCTGGCTTCAAAGCGGTCGCCGATGGCCAGCAACTGGTCCTTGTGCATGATGTTTTCACCGCGGTTTTCGAAGTGATATTCCAGGATATCGGTTTCAACGATGGAATCCACCGGGCAGGACTCCTCGCAGAATCCGCAATAAATACACTTGAACAGATCAATGTCATAGCGCGTAGTGCGCCGTGTGCCATCTTCCCGCTGGGTTGATTCAATGGTGATGGCCAGTGCCGGGCAAACGGCCTCGCACAATTTGCAGGCGATGCAGCGCTCTTCGCCGTTGGGGTAACGGCGCAGCGCATGCAGGCCACGGAAGCGGTTCGACTTCGGAGTTTTTTCTTCAGGATAGTTGATGGTGAACTTCGGCTTGAAGAAATATTTGATGGTTACACTCAGGCCGCTGAACAGTTCCAGCAACATCAGGCTTCTGAGATATCGTGATACGGCATTCATGCTCAGGCTCCTCGGGTTACCAGGCCGAATACGGCGAAGGCTGCGGCGACGAGCACCCAGACAATGGTGATGGGTACGAATACCTTCCATCCCAGGCGCATGATCTGGTCATAGCGGTAACGGGGAAACGTTGCCCGCCACCACAGGAACAGGAACATGAAAAACACCGTCTTGGCCAGGAACCAGAAAATGCTGCCCTGTCCCAGGATGCTGTCGCCCAAAACTGGAATTCCCTGAAAAGGTGACAGCCAACCACCGGCGAACAGCACGGCGGTCAGACCGGAAATCAGGATCATGTTGGCGTATTCAGCGAGAAAGAAAACGGCAAACGCCGCACCGGAATATTCGACGTGAAAACCTGCCACGATTTCCGATTCGCCTTCGGCCACGTCAAATGGCGCACGGTTGGTTTCGGCCACACCTGAAATCAGGTAGATCACGAACAGCGGCAACAAGGGCAACCAGAACCAGTCAAGTACACCGCCTTGTTGCGCCTGCACGATTTCGCGCAGGTTCAGGCTGCCCGCCAGCAGCAACACACCCACCAGTGCAAACCCCATGGCAATTTCGTAGGAAACCATTTGCGCAGCCGACCTCATTGCGCCCAGGAACGCATACTTGGAGTTGGAAGCCCAGCCGGCGATGATCAGGCCATACACTCCCAGTGAAGACATGGCGAGGATATAGATCAGGCCGGCATCGATATCCGCCAGCACCATCCAGTCGTTGAACGGCACCACCGCCCAGACGGCGAATGCCGGGGCCAGCGACAGAACCGGCGCCAGTACGAACAGGAACTTGTTGGCATTGGCCGGCAGCACAATTTCCTTGAGCAGCAGCTTGAATACATCGGCGAATGGCTGGAACAGGCCCAATGGACCCACCCGGTTCGGGCCAATCCGGATCTGCATGTAGCCGATCACCTTGCGCTCGAAATAGGTGTAATAAGCCACGGCCAGAATCAGCGGAACCACGATCGCCAGGATCTTCAGCAACAGGAAGATCAGGTACAAAGCCTGGTCGAGGAAGGACATCAGGCCACCTCCACGCTGACCGGGCCTACGGCCGGGCCCAGCTCACGCG
>CBFGWJ010000406.1:0-2869 GCA_965652335.1 uncultured Gammaproteobacteria bacterium
ACCGGTCAGCAACCATAGCTGGCCGGTCACAGCCAAACCACAACTTACGCCCAACACCGGGCTTTGCTACGATGCCCTGATTCTTCAGCGGAGAACGCCGCGCGCGGCTGCATCGATGAATTTCCGGTCAAATGATTTCGTAATGCGGGCGCTGGGCCTGGCGGCTTTGCTGCTCTGCGCCAACACCGCAGCCGCGGTAGATGACAGCATCGACACACAGTTGCGGGTGGTTGAACAACGCATCGCCACGCTGAAAAATCAGGTAGAGACCGCCGAGAGCAACGTAACCCAGCAGGCTTACCAGGACGCTTTTAGCCAGTTGCAGGAAGCGCAGCGATTCCTGCAGCTGAAAGCACAGTTCGAAGCCGACCAGAGCACTGCCGCGCAGGATGAGGCGGAAATCCGTGAGCGAATTGCCAACACCTCCGCCCGGGACACGCTCCCCGAAACCGAAAAACTGGAGCAGTTGAGCTGGGAATCTCTCAACCAGCTGGCCACGAAACTGCGGGAGTCGCTGCAAAGCCTGCTCGACAAGCGCGACTCGCTGGACCAGCAGATTGCCGCCGAGGCGGGCAATGCCGAATCCATTCGCGCGCGGCTCAATGCCATTGAAACGGAACAGGCGGGCCTGCCGGAAAGTCATGCAACCATCACAGCCAGCGGCGTGCCTTCGCAATTCGAGGCCACGCAGTGGCAGCTCGCTGCCCAGCATCAAAGGCTCAATGCGGAACGCCTGGCGTTGAACGCGCAGCTGGTCAACCAGCCGGTGAGGAGCCGGGTACGCCGCGCGCAGCGGGAAGAGTGGGTGCAGAATATCGAATGGCTGCAGCAGGACCTGCGGGTCATCGACCAATACCTCGCCGGCAAGCGACCCATGCAGACCAACGAGGTGCTGGCGCAGGCAACACCGGGCACTGACCAGTACGCGCTGTTGCAGCAACTGGCTGAGGAAAATGCCGAACTGGCCGGACAACGCAGCCAGCTGGCTGCATCGCTGTCGCGTGCGGATGCCGAGAAAACCCGCACCGACGGCAAGCTGTTTGAACTGATGGAGCATTTCAATTCAGCCCGCAGGCTGGTGGATTCTGGCGGCAGCGCGTCGGTGTACGGGCCGTTCCTGATGGGCTATTTCATGCGCCTGGATCAATACCGGCCACCTTCACGGAAATTGCGCCAGAGCAACAATATCAGCGAGATCGTGCTGGACCGTGCGCGCCATGAACAACAACAGGCCGAGCTGCTGGACAGCCTCCAGTTCCTCAACAGCAAGCTGGAAGAGATGTCGTTGCCGCCCTCTGCCAATGCCGAGTGGGCGCAAACCGCCCGGCCCCTGCTGGAAGAGCGGCACAAATTGCTGTCCGACCTGTTGTCCAGCCAAACCGAATTGCTGCAGCTGTTGGGCCGCACCGATATCAGCTACGAGCAGCTCGGATCCCTGGTCGCCGAATTCCGGGTGTTCCTGATCGGCCATATCCTGTGGGTGCGGAGTCACCTGCCGCTTGATCAGGATTTCTTCAAACAACTGGTGCTGGACCTTCGGCAGGTGCAGGAATCCGTTCAGGCTTCGATGAAGTTCAGCGGCCGCAAACTCGCCATCGTGTTCGTGCTGGCCGGACTCATACTGCTGCTGTTGCGGCGCCGCATGTGGCGGCAAATCGAAGCCATCAACAGTCACATCGGCCGTCCGCGCAATGACTCCATTCTTTATTCACTGCAGGTTCTGCTGTTGACCCTGCTGCGCAGTGCAGCTGCCCCGCTGGTGATGGTGGGCATGGCCTTCGGCATCGAGAATTCGCAGCAGGGCCTGCTGCATCCATTGGCGCTGACCCTGTTGTTGTCGGCCGCGGGCGTAATGGTGGCGCTGTTCCTGCGCGATGCCACTGCCCAGGGTGGCCTGTGCCGGGTGCACTTCGGTTGGGCCGAGGACCGGTGCAAGGGTGTCTCCACTTTGATGAGCTGGATACTGGTCCGGCTGATGCCCATGGTGATCCTGTCAAGCTTCCTGGTGCATGTTGAACGCAATACGCCGCACGCTGTGCTGGGCCGCCTGTTCCTGATTGTCGTGGCCGTGATGCTGGCCATGCGCTTGCGGCGTTTCCTCATCCGGCAGCATCGGAACCAGTCCGCTCGCGGCATTGCGCCATGGCTGCGTGACAGCCTGATTTTCGGCGGTTTGGCGGCGTTGATTGCCATCATACTGAGCGGCTTCCTGCTGCCCGTGCGAATCATCTACTACAGCGTCGCTGCCACAGCGCTGGCCCTGGTGGTGCTGGTATTGCTGCACGAGATGCTGATGCGCTGGCTGCTGGTGACACGGCGCCGTATCCGCTTCCAGAGCCTGCTGGCCAACCTGCCGGACTCTGCCGATGAGGAAAAGGCCGATACCGAAGCCCGCCAGGCCAGCCTGGGCGATATCAGCGACTCCACCGCCAACCTGATCAAATCATTGGTGTACGCTTCCGGCGTCGTGGCGGTGGTGCTGATCTGGGCGCCGCTGCTTCCCGCCATCCAGGGGCTGCAACGCTACAGCCTGTGGACCGTCACCCAATCCGTCAACGGCGAGCAGTTGCAAACCCAGATTACGCTGGCCACGCTGGTGCTGGCCGTGCTGGTGTTTGTGGTCACTTTTTATGCGGCGCGACGCATTCCGGCGCTGATCGAACTGATCATGCGCAGCAGCGGCAGATCCACGCCTTCGGGACGCTACACGGTCGCAACGATTGCCAACTACATCATCATCGCCATCGGCATCATGGTGTTTTTCTCCACCCTGCATTTGAGCTGGTCGCAGCTGCAATGGATGGCGGCGGCGCTTGGCGTGGGCATCGGCTTTGGCCTGCAGGAAATCGTGGCGAACTTCATCAGCGGC
>CBFGWJ010000407.1:0-2864 GCA_965652335.1 uncultured Gammaproteobacteria bacterium
GCGCCAGCGGTTTGCCTTTCTGCAGCAACTCGATGGAGATATTGTCAGGCGAACGGACGAAGGCCATGCGGCCACAGCGCGGCGGCCGGTTGATGGTGACGCCGCCGTCCATCAGGCGCTGGCAGGCAGCATAGATGTCGTCCACCTGGAACGCCAGGTGGCCGAAGTTGCGCCCGCCGTCATAGCCCGATTCGCCGTAGTTGTAGGTCAGCTCGATGGCGGGAGATTCACCCCGTTTGAAGCTCTCCACATCTTCCGGCGCGCTGAGGAACACCAGGGTGAACTTGTGCTCCGGAAAGTCGTGCCGCTTGACTTCCACCAGGCCCAGCTTGTTGCAGAAAAAATCCAGGGTCTCGTCCAGGTCGCTGACGCGGATCATGGTGTGCAGGTATTTCATATTCCGTTCCAAAAGCGAGTTGTGAATTGATTCTACTCCAGCGCCGCCGCGATGCGGTTGGTGCGGGTGGAGACACACCAGTCGAGGTCATCCTCGCCGCGCGCCAGGCCCTTGAGAATATTGTCGCACACCAGGTTGGCCACCGGCAGCGCCAGGCGCACGTCGGAAGCTTCGCTGAGGATCAGGCTGAGGTCCTTCAGGCCGGTGATGAGCGTGGCGCCGACATCGTCGAAGTAGCCGGTGCGAATGCGCTCGGCATACTCGGTGACTGCCGGGTTCGGAAACACCTGCTTGATCATCAGGTGCTGCACGGTGGCGGTATCCAGGCCGTGTTTCTCGGCAAACACAAAGGTTTCGGACATCACTTCGAGCAGCCCCGACAGGAAGAAATTCACCGTCAGCTTCATGCGGGCGGCGTTGGCCGGGTTTTCGCCCACCTCGACGATCATGTTGGTAAAAGTTTCCAGCACCGGCCGAACGCGGGCGATTATTTCGGGCTGTCCGGCAATCAGCGCCGCCAACGCGCCGGCGGCGGCCGAAGTGGGCCGGCCCAGCACGTTGGTGGCCACGTAATGGCTGCCGTGTTTTTCATGCAGTTTGGCCAGCTGGCTGCTGGCCCTGGGAGAAATCGTGGTGGTGCTCAGGTGCACGCCGGATCTCGGCAGGCCAGCCAGGATGCCGTCTTCGGCCTGCATCATGTCCAGCACTGACGCATCGTCCAGCAGGGAACTGACCACGATGTCCGCCGCCGCCGCGGCTTCGCGCGGCGTGGCTGCGACCTTTGCCCCGGCGTCCGCGAATGACTTGGTTTTGGCGGTGGAGCGATTCCACACCACCAACGGGTGGCCTGCCGCCTGGATGCTTTGCGCCATGCCGGAGCCCATGCGCCCCAGGCCGATTACTGCTACAGAAATGTCGGATTTAGCCATGGATGTTCTCTTGTTGTTGATGCCCATTGTGCCGTGCGAAGGTTTGACTCAGTGGGCTGCGGTCATCGAGCTACGGTGTTGCGACCCATCGCGGTGCTCCCTGCGGCCCGGCCCCGCGTACTATCGAAATACGCCTGCCGGAGCCAGGGATTGCAAAACCATGGGTCTGTCTTCGTCGAGTAAGATTGTATACAATCTACAAACTGATTTCCATGGTAGATTAATGCTGCGCCGGATGCAATCCACGCGCAGGGAATTCCACGAACACAGTAAGGCAACAGGGCGCCAGCTACCCATGAACCTGAAACACTGCATCAACATCAGGAACCTGCAGGAAATGGCCTGCCGTCGGCTGCCCCGGCCCATCTTTGATTTCCTCGAGGGCGGCGCGGAAGACGAATGGACAATGCGCGAAAACGGCCGGGCATTTGAGCGCTATCCGCTGGTGACGAAGACCCTGGTGGACATCAGCCAGGTCAATCTCTCAACCCGTGTGTTGGGCCAGGACCTGGGCTGGCCGGTCATTGTCGCCCCCACCGGCGCAAGCGAGTTGTTCCATCGTGATGCCGAAGCCGCCGTGGCCCGGGCAGCCGCTGATGCGGGCACGCTGTATACGCTCTCCACCATGTCGAACACCTCGCTGGAAGAAGTCGGGGCAGCAACCGATGGAGCCAAGGCATTCCAGTTGTACGTGTTCCGCGACCGCGGCCGGGTTGAATCGCTGGTCGAGCGCAGCCGCGCGGCCGGCTACCGCGCGCTGGTGCTGACGGTGGACACACCGCTTTCCGGCAACCGCGAACGCGACCGCGCCAATGGCATGAGCATTCCGCCGCGCTGGACCGCGCGCAACCTGCTGCAGTTCGCCAGCAGGCCTGCGTGGTCGCTGAATGCCAAATTCCGCTGCCGCTTCGAGCTGGCCAACTTCAGCGATGTGGGCGCCGGCGACACGCGCGGCCTGGCGCTGGATTATGTCAACCGCCAGTTCGATCGCAGCGTCACCTGGGAACAGGCGGCCTGGCTGGCGAAACTCTGGAATGGCCCGCTGGCCATCAAAGGCATACTGTCGCCCGGCGATGCGCAGCGTGCAGCTGACATCGGCGCCAGCGCCATCTGGATTTCCAATCACGGCGGCCGCCAGCTGGATGGCGTGGCGGCAACGGTAGACTGCCTGCCCGCCATTCGCCGGGCAGTGGGAAAGGATATGGAGATCATTCTCGATGGCGGGGTGCGGCGCGGTACGCATGTGCTCAAAGCCCTGGCCCTCGGAGCCAACGCCTGCGCGGTGGGGCGGCCCTGCCTGTATGGCCTTGCAGCCGCCGGCCAGGCTGGCGTTACACTCTCGCTGAACATCCTGCGCGCTGAGCTGGAACGCGCCATGGCGCTGGCCGGATGCGCCAGCCTTGCCGACATCAACAGCGACCTGCTGCACCAGCCCGCACCCTCACTCGACAACTGACAGAACCGGAGATCCAACCCATGTTCCGAAAGAACCAGACCAAAGCCAAACTGCTGGCCGGAAAGCCGGCCTTTGGCACCAT
>CBFGWJ010000408.1:0-2856 GCA_965652335.1 uncultured Gammaproteobacteria bacterium
ACGACTACAACCGGGAGAAGATTTCCAGGGGTGGCGGGGTGTTTTCCCGGTTGGATAAAACCATTCCGCTGAGCCCGGAAATCCGTCAGTGGCTGGGCGTGGAAGATCAGCAGCTGGCGCCGCATGAGCTGATCCGCTTGCTGCTCAAGGCGCCGGTGGACCTGCTGTGGAACGGCGGTATCGGCACCTACGTGAAATCCAGCAAGGAAAGCAATGCGGACGTGGGCGACATGGCGAACAACTCGCTGCGCGTCAACGGCAACGAACTGGGCTGCCGGGTGGTGGGCGAGGGCGGCAACCTGGGCTGCACCCAGCGCGGGCGGATCGAATACGCCATGGCTGGCGGCCGCATCAACACCGACTTCATCGACAACTCGGCCGGGGTGGACACCTCCGACCACGAAGTCAATATCAAAATCCTGCTGGCGCAGGCCATCCGCTCCGGCAAGCTGAAGGAGAAAGACCGCCCGGCGCTGCTGGCTTCGATGACCGATGAAGTGGCGCAGCTGGTGCTGCGCAGCAACTACCTGCAGACCCAGGCGATTTCCATGATGGAGACCCTGAAAGGGCCGCGTATGGGTTCCAAGCAGCATTTTGTGGCCAAGATGGAAGAGCAGGGCATCATCAACCGGCAGCTCGAATTCCTGCCCGACGACGACCAGCTCACCGAGCGCCGCACCCGCGGCGAAGGCCTGTACCGGCCGGAACTGTCGGTGCTGTTGTCCTACGCCAAGATCGTGGTGTACCAGCAACTGCTGGCCTCGGACCTGCACCTCGACCCGTACCTGTCGCGCGAACTGATTCGCTATTTCCCCCAACCGCTGCAGAAGCGCTTTGCGCCGGTCATGGAAGAGCACCGGCTGCGGCGCGAAATCATCGCCACCCAGGTGACCAACAGCATGGTCAACCGCATGGGCGTGAGTTTCTGCCTGCGCATGCAGGAGGATACCGGCGCAACTCCGGCAGGCGTGGCCAAGGCGTTTACCATTGCGCGGGAAATATTCCGGGCGCGGGATTTTTGGGCCGAAGTCGAGTCGCTGGACAACCGGGTTGCCGCCCACGAACAAACCCAGGCGCTGCTGGTGATGTGGAACGTGTTGCGCCAGTCCACCCGCTGGGTGCTGATCCGCCGCAGCGGCAAGCTGGATGTGAACGAGATGGTTGAGCGCTGGTCGCCCGGCCTCAAAGCCATGGAAAAATACATCGTGGCCAACCTGCCGGAGGTGGAACGGGACGAGATGGCGGCGCGGCAGCAGTCCTGCCAGGAAGCCGGCATACCGGAATCGCTGGCTGCCCGCATCGCGCTGCTGGAGTTCATCCTGCCGGCCCTTGATGTGGTGGAAACCGCCGCCCAGCGCGGGATGGCGGTGGAGCATGTGGCCGACGTCTATTTCCGCCTGGGCGAAATGCTGCACCTGAAGTGGCTGCGTGAACAGCTTGAAAGCCTGGCGGTGAAAGGTCAGTGGCATGCCCATGCGCGCGCCATCCTGCGCGATGAATTGTTCACACGCCATAACCAACTGGTGGACACCGTTCTTCGCGAGACCGGCCGCAGCAAGGACGCCGTCGCCACCTGGTTGGCGAAGAATGAGGGGCGGGTCAACCCGGTGATCAGTTTCATGAATGAGATGGCCGACCTGCCGGAAATGGATTATGCCACCCTGTCGGTTGCCGTGCGTTCCCTGGGCCAGATGCTGGAAAATGACAGTGTTGCCTGAAGGCGGCTCCAGCACCGCGCCGGGTGTCCGCCGCGGCTGGAACGTCGGCGAAAGGTCATGAAGGAGATTCGAGCGCACTTCATTGCCAGCCCCTCGAATGCCGCGCAGCAGGCCCTGCAAGCAATGGTTGAGCGGTATGGCCAATGCGAGCTGAACGACGCCCGCGTGATTGTGGCGCTGGGCGGCGATGGCTTCATGCTGCGCACGCTGCACCGGTTGCTGCCAGCCGATCTGCCGGTGTACGGCATGAAGCTGGGCAACGTCGGTTTCCTGATGAACCGCTACCGCGCCACCGGGTTGTCCAAACGGTTGCAGGCGGCCAACACGGTTTCGCTGGCTCCTTTGTGCATGGAAGCCGCCACCGAAGCGGGCGCAATGGTGAAGGCGCTGGCGATCAACGAGGTTTCGCTGTTGCGGCAGATGAACCAGGCGGCGCACATCCGCATCCTGGTCAACGACACCGTGAAAGTGGAAGAACTCGTATGCGATGGCGTGCTGGTGGCTACGGCTGCCGGCAGCACGGCTTATAACCTTTCGGCGCAGGGCCCGATTCTGCCGCTGGGCACCCAGGCGCTGGCCCTGACGCCGATATCTCCATTCCGCCCGCGGCGCTGGCGCGGAGCGGTACTGCCAGTAACCGCACGGGTGCGTTTTGAAGTGCTGGATCACTACAAGCGCCCGGTCAGCGCCACGGCGGATGCCCAGGAAGTCCGCAATGTAGTCACGGTCGATGTCCATGAGGAAAAAACCATCCGCCTCAAGCTCATGTTTGATCCCGACCACTCGCTGGAAGATCGCATCCTGAACGAACAGTTTCTCTGATCCGTCGGTTGCCTGCTGATGATCTTCCGGTCCGTACCACACCACCTGTTGAAAAACTGAAAGACTATTTTATGGATACCCAGAAAGCCGATACCTGTCACTGCATCGTTCGCCACCCTGACAAACCCAAGTTCCTGGTGGTCAGGCACGACGACACCTGGTCGCCACCAGTGCTGATGTTTCCACCCGGCCTGGTGGACTTCAAAGTGAACCAGATCAACCAGGGCATGCGTGACAAGTACGGGCTGAAAACCCGGGTACTCCGGCCGCTGGTGCATTTGCCCAATTACCATTGCGTGGAAATGGAACTCGCCTC
>CBFGWJ010000409.1:0-2835 GCA_965652335.1 uncultured Gammaproteobacteria bacterium
CATCGACAACTTGCTGGGATCCGGAGTTTTCCTCGCAGGTGCAGGCGATGGTTCTCGGCATACACCTGGCTGGGTTCAACTCCCCATTTCTGTGCCGCAGCCCTTTCCAGCACTTCGCGCGCCGCAGCACCCAGTTCCCGCATGGGCTGCAGGCCGTGGCGCGTGCTGCGCGAGCCATCCGTATTCTGGCCATCCTTGCCGGGAGGATCATATTTGGTTTCGTCCCCGGGAGCCTGCCAGATTTTTACACGGTTCCAGTCGGCTTCCATTTCATCCGCAAGGATCATGGGCATGCCGGTACGTACGCCCTGGCCCATTTCGGAGCGGCTGAATGTCAGCGTTACAGTACCGTCGTCTGCGATGGCGACAAACAGATTGGGTCGCGCCACGCCTGCGCCCTTGATCGCCGCCAGCAGCGGCGCAGGTGCGATATGGGTGCCGAGGATGAAGGTGGCGCTGAGGCCGGTGGCCTGCAGGAATTCACGCCGGTTGATTCTGCTGATATTCGCCATCTCAGTTCCCCTGTGCAGCGACTTTGATCGCAGCGAAAATGCGCTGGTAAGTTCCGCAGCGGCAGATGTTGCCATCCATGCCGCGAACGATTTCCTCATCGCTGGGATTGGGGTTTTGGGACAGCAGCGATGCGGCCTGCATGATCTGACCCGTCTGGCAGTAGCCGCATTGCGCCACGTTTTCCTTGCGCCAGGCCACTTGCACAGGATGGTTGCCTTCCGGGTGCAGCCCCTCGATGGTGGTAATGGATTGGCCTGCGGCCACGCCGACCGGGGTAACGCAGGCACGGATGGCTGATCCATCCAGGTGTACGGTACACGATCCGCACAATGCCACGCCGCAACCGAATTTGGTTCCTGTCAGTCCGAGCTCATCGCGCAGGAACCACAGGATGGGCATGGCGGGATCTCCGTCGAATTCGCGGGTTTGGCCATTGACAGTTAACGACAACATTCGATCGCTCCTTGGATGTATGCCGCCTGCGGGCACAGGCGGCCCTGTTGCTATCCTAACTCCCGTCGGGAAGAATTACGAATTGCGCCGGGCATGTGGTCAGTTGCCAAATCGTGACAGGGGGCGGAGCAGGCTGGAAGTATCCCACCGCCCACCTCCCATGGCCTGGACTTCGGCGTAGAACTGGTCAACCAGCGCCGCCACCGGAAGCAGGGCGCCATTACGTCGCGCTTCGTCCAGGCACAAACCAAGATCCTTGCGCATCCAGTCAACCGCGAAGCCGAAATCGAATTTGTCCTGCAGCATGGTGGAAGCGCGGTTTTCCATTTGCCAGGACTGCGCAGCGCCTTTGGAAATGACGTCAAAAACCTGCTGCCCGTCCAGGCCGGCTTTCTGCGCGAACAGCACGCCTTCAGCCAGGCCCTGGACAACGCCGGCGATGCAGATCTGGTTCACCATTTTGGTGAGCTGGCCGCTGCCGGACGGGCCCATATGCGCGCGCATGCGGGCGAAGCAGTCAACCAGGGATGCCACCCTCTCGACTGCGGCAGCATTGCCGCCCATCATTACGGTGAGCTTGCCGTTTTCGGCGCCAGCCTGGCCGCCGGAAACCGGAGCATCGACGAATTCATAACCCGCCTTCGCGGCAACCTGGCTCAGCTCGCGGGCCACTTCCGCGGACGTGGTGGTGTGGTCGACGAAAACCGTGCCTTGGTCCATGCCCGCGAATGCGCCGTTCTCGCCGAGGCAGATTTCACGCAGGTCACGGTCGGCGCCCACACAGCTGAATACAACCTCGCAGTCTTGCGATGCCGCACGGGGTGTATCCGCAGCCCTGCCGCCATGTTGTTCAGTCCACTGCTTTGCCCGCGCCGGATTGCGGTTATAGACGGTGACGTCATGGCCGGCGGCAGCAAGATGGCCGGCCATGGGATAACCCATGACGCCCAGGCCGATAAAGGCGACTTTGCGGGATTGTGTTTCAGCATTCATCAGCGGTTCTTTCAACTCCTTCGTGAGGGTGAACTGGAAAGGGGCCTCGCGGCCCCTTTTTCATTTGCCTCGACAGTCGGCAGCGTGGCTGCCTCCCACAAGCAAGGTTCCAGGTAGGAGCGAGCCATGCTCGCGACCAAAACTGATCTGTATCAGAGCAGTTCGATGCCCAGGTACAACACCAGGGTCAGCAACAGGCCCATGTGAATCACGCCTTTGACCGAAGTCATGGGGCCGGTTTTACCTTTGATGGCATTGATCTCCAGCAACACGATCAGGCCAAACACCAACAGCAGCGACAGGATGCTTGCGTTCATCACCGGCTGTGCCAGTTGTGCCAGGTGCACCGATGAAGCCATGAAGAACAGCATCGGTATCGAGAACAGGGTATTGGTGCGGGACGCCAGGCCGGCCTTGGCCAGTGCACCGGCGGCGGCCGGATCAGCCTCTCCACCCGCGGCAACCTTCTCAGCCGAAGCAATGGCGATTTTCTGGTTGGGCCAGATGATCAACCACACGTTCAGGAACATCAGGGTGCCAAGGGTTGCGCCCACGATGATGCCGTACCCGGTCAGATGCTTCACGCCCAACAATGCGATACCGCTGAGCAGGGTGAACATCGCGCCCCAGCGGAACCACCACAGTGCCCTGGGTACCAGCTTGCGGAAAGCTTCATTCTTGGTGGCGGCTTCGGCTTCCTTGAAGTATTCGCCCTGAACGAAATTGAAGTACCATAGCAGGCCAATCCATGCCACGCCGGCGAGCAGGTGTATCCACCTGAGTATGAAGGCAAGCCCGTTGCCCTGAAAAATTGCTAGTTCCACGATTCGACTCTCCCTAGGTCTGTGTTTTTCTGCATCCGTACCGGATTGCTGA
>CBFGWJ010000410.1:0-2828 GCA_965652335.1 uncultured Gammaproteobacteria bacterium
ATATCGGTGAGTTCCTCGATTCGAGCGGAGGTGGGCTTGCCCATGCCATGGCCGGTGCTGGCACTGGTTCTTGACAGGGGCGGGAGCTTGCTGGTCCTGGCTTTCAGCATCCTCAGCTGGATTGCCTGGCAATTCCAACTGCTGAGTTTCAGTACGGATTTTTGAAAGAACTCTGGAGCACAGGTCCCAGGAGCCTGATAGACGAAACTGGCCCGGGAGAATTCATGATCGATTCACCTAAGCCGATCTATACTGGCACCGGTGCAGATCGCCCGAACCTGGAGATCAGTTCTATGCAATCACTTACAAGAGTTCTGTTGATGATGGTAGGGGTTATTCTGTTGACCGCTTGCTCTACCACGGCCTCGGAACCCCAGACCCTCGAGGCACAGCTGGCTGAGAAGGGCTACACCATCGGTCCTTCGGTAGATCGCATTCAGCAATTCCGCGTCAACGGCTGGAATTACCTCGACCGCGATCACGTGATCGTCACAGTGGATGCTTCGCGCCGTTACCTGGTCAGCCTGCAGATAAGCTGTGATGGACTGCTGGGCGCCGAAGTGATCGCATTCACCAATACCGTCAGTTATCTCACCACTTTCGACCAGTTACTGGTGCGGGATAATGGCCGCATGCTGGAACGTTGCCCCATCGAGTCGATGAATGAATTGATTCGCGAAAAATCCTCGGAAGTGGCCTGAGCGCGGCACCCCGTACTCCAGGCAGGTTACGAATCAACGGGTTGTCAGTCCTCTGATGAGCTGATTACCCTGATTTCGCTGTGAAGTGTCTTGTGGACGGGGCATCGGTCGGCGATTTCCAGCAGGCGCTGTTTCTGCGCTGTGTCCAGTTCGCCCTGCAGCCGTATGCGGCGTTCCAGCTGGTCAATTTTGCTTTCGCGCTTATCGCAATCGGCGCAATCTTCAGCGTGGACTTTGTTATGGCGCACCTGCACTTCAACGTGTTCCAGCGGCAGCTTCTTGTGTCGCGCATACATCATCAGGGTCATGGCGGTGCAGCTGGCCAGGGCGGCTGACAACAGGTCGTAAGGTGTCGGGCCCCGGTCGGCGCCACCAACGCTGGCCGGTTCGTCCCCCAGCAGTTGATGGCCGTTGGCATTGATGGACACGGTCAGTCCATTCTTCGCCTGGCTGGTGACAACCACCGCGCCTGGCTCAAAATCTGCCTCATCTATGGCGGGCAGCGGATTATCGATGTACCTGCTTGCCCACGCCGCCAGTATCAGGCCGGCGTATTCCGAATCCTGCCTCTTGCTCAACATGTGATCGGCATCATCCAGTGAGACAAAACTCTTGGGATGCAGCGCGCTGGTGTAAATGCGCGTAGCTTCATCAATGGATGTCACTTCATCAACGGGCGAATGCATGACCAGCAAAGCCCTGCGTAGCTGGCGAATACCATCACGCACCGATTGGCTGCGCACATCATCAACAAAATCCTTGCGAATCGTAAAAGTGCTGCCCGCCAGTTTGACTCTGGCTTCACCATCAGCTTCGATAGCGGGTAGATCACTCTGCAGTAGCCCCAGGACATGCTCGGCATCGGCGGGTGAACCGATGGTGACCACGGCTTTGACTTCTTCGATGTGTTTCGCGGCCGCAAGACAGGCCGTTCCGCCCAGTGAATGGCCTACCAGGATCTGTGGGGCCTGGTGCTGTTCACGCAGGTATCCGGCTGCATCCAGCAGGTCTTCGATGTTGCTGGAAAAATCAGTCTTCGAAAAATCACCTTCGCTTTGGCCCAGGCCGGTGAAATCAAAGCGCAGGGTGGCAATGCCCTGGCGGCTCAATGCCCGGGCTATGTTCACCGCTGCCTTGATGTTTTTGGAGCATGTAAAACAATGGGCAAACAATGCAAAAGCCTTGGGCTGGCCGGCATCAGGTTGATGGAGGTTGCCGGTCAGCTGCGCACCGGACCGGGTCTGGAAGGTGACGGTGGACTGCATGTTGATTCTCCCTGCCTATATTTGGGGTGATGATTGACAGAATAGCCGCTCTTGCTTTGGATTCAGATCATATGACCACAGTCTGCAGTCCGATATGATGGAATCTGCGCGCTTTCCGGCAACAAACCGGCGCTGGCTGGTGCCAGGTTGAATCCGGGTTGGGCCGGCCATTCTGCCAACGAGGTTCCTCATGTCGGAAATATACGGTCTGAATGCTTTCTCGCCCGCGGAAGTTTCCCAGAAAATTCGCGAAGTCGGGGTTACCAAGGCCTCACTTCCTTTTGTTTCCATGTCGATGCTGGGAGTACTCGCCGGAGCCTTTATCGGCCTTGGCGCCATGGTTCTTGTGCTGGTCAATGCGGACCCGGACCTCGGCTTTGCGAGTTCGCAGTTATTGTCGGGGCTGGTTTTTTCCCTGGGGCTGGTGCTGGTAATCGTTGCGGGTGCTGAACTGTTTACCGGCAATAACCTCCTGGCCATGGCCTGGGCCGATGGTTCCATCAGTACCAAAGCCCTGCTGCGCAACTGGTGCATTGTGTGTCTGGCGAATCTCATTGGCAGCGTGGGGTTGGCCCTGCCGGTCAAGTACTTTGGTGTTTCAACGATTGCCGCTGATGCGGTGGCCATCGGCAACTTTGTTGCAAACCTGGTGCCGGTCATTCTGGGAAACCTGGTGGGCGGCAGTGTGCTGGTGGCCCTGGTTTACCATGTGATCTATCTGCGCCAGCCGGCGGATTAAGCCCAGCCTGGAGCCATTCCGGCAGCTCCTGGATCTCGTACAACAATTCCGGTTTGCAATACTTGACGACACTGGTGCCAGGCCCGAAGCTTGGCGGCAATATTACAGGCAGGGTTGGCCGCG
>CBFGWJ010000411.1:0-2825 GCA_965652335.1 uncultured Gammaproteobacteria bacterium
GCTACGGCCTGTTCGGGTGGACGCCAATACCTGTATGCGCTGGCCGGCGCCGGTTATGCCGGTGTGGAGCGCGCCACCACGCTGCTGCGTGCGGAACTGGAACGCGACATGTACCTGATGGGCTGCAGCCGCCTGGACGAATTGCAGCCGTCCAATCTGGCGTTTCGACACTGAGCCGGTTTTCCATTCACTCTGACTGCCTGTATAAGATACCCATGGCTGCCGGCAAACCCACCGTCATTCAAACCCGCTCGCTGACACCCGATGTGGAGGAGCGGATGCGGCATGAATTCCACGTGCTGCGCGCGCACGATGGCAATGGCCAGGGTGATGGCTCGCTGGCGGACCTGGCCGGCAAGGCCGATGCCATCTGCCCCACCGTGGCCGACCGCATTTCCGCCGGGCTGATCGGTGATGCCGGCCAGCGCCTGCGCATCATCGCGAATTTCGGTGTGGGCTACGACAACATCGATATTCCGGCAGCGCGGGCGCGCGGCATCGTGGTGACCAACACGCCCGATGTGCTCACCGAAGCCACCGCCGACCTGGCCATCACCCTGCTGCTGATGGTGGCGCGCCGTGCCGGCGAAGGTGAGCGCCTGTTGCGCCGGGGTGAGTGGACCGGCTGGCAGCCGCTGCAATTGCTGGGGCATGAAGTCAGCGGCAGAACGCTCGGGCTGGTCGGATTCGGCCGCATTGCGCAGGCAGTTGCTCGCCGCGCACACGCCGGTTTTGGCATGAAAATCCTCGTGCATAACCGATCGCCCGTGGATGGCGCCTTGCTGGAAAAATATGGCGCGCGGCAATGCGCGGACCTTCGGGAACTTCTGCAGGCCAGCGATTATGTGTCCCTGCATTGCCCCAGCACGGCTGAAACACGCCACCTCATCGATGCCCAGGCGCTTGAGTGGCTGGGGCCGGAGTCGGCCCTGATCAACACCGCACGCGGTAACGTGGTCGATGAAGCCGCGTTGGCCAAAGCACTCAGCGAGGGCGTGCTGGGTGCCGCCGGGCTGGATGTCTACGAGCGCGAGCCGGCCATCGAACCCGGCCTGCTGCAGCTGGAGAATGCCGTGCTGCTGCCGCACCTGGGCAGCGCCACGCACGAGACCCGCTCGGCCATGGGCAACCGCATGGTGGACAACCTGGTGGAATTTTTTGCCGGCCGGCCGCCCTGCGATCGTGTGGCCTGAGGCAATCACGCATGAACATCACCACGCCGGGCAAGGGCGACTCAGCCAATTCACTGGTGCTGAAACACCTCTGGCGCGCCGGTGTTGAAGCGGTAGCGGGCCGCAAGGCGGTTGCCGAGGCCCTGCGGGAGGATGGTGATTTTCTGGCCAGCCTGGTCATCGCCGTGGGCAAGGCGGCCTGCAGCATGTTTCTCGGCGCGCGGGACAGCATCTCCCGCTCAACCCGCTCGATCATCGTCACCAAGTACCATCACGTCGATCCGGATTGCCGCTCATTGCCGCGCACCACGCTGATCGAGGCAGGCCACCCGGTGCCGGACGAACAGTCGCTGCGGGCCGGCCGGATGATTTACCAGGCGGTCACCGAAGCACGGACTTCGACACGGCTGCTGTTGCTGGTGTCGGGAGGCGCTTCAGCACTGGCAGAGCACCTGCTGCCTGAGTACGGCTTGCAAGACCTGCGGCGAATGACCGATGAGTGGCTGGCCTCCGGCAAGTCGATTGCTGAAATCAACCGCCTGCGCAGCCGCCTGTCCTGCCTGAAAGCCGGAAAGTTGCTCAGCCACTTCCATGGTTGCGAATCCCGCGTGTATGCGTTGTCGGATGTTGAAGGTGATTCGCTGGCTGTCATTGGCGGCGGCATCGGCGACCCGGCCCGCACCACGGCCAATGTCGGAGCGCGCGTGGTGGCATCCAATTCGGTGGCGCGTCATGCCGTGGCAACGGAAGCCGGCAAGATCGGCTTGCAGGTCCGGCTGAATGAAGAAAGCCTGTACCAGGATGTTGCGCGAGTGGCGGACCAGTTGGCGGCGGTTCTTGCTGCCGCCAAACCGGGTGTCTACATCTGGGGCGGCGAGCCCACCATCGAGCTGCCGGCAAACCCGGGCGCCGGCGGGCGGAACCAGAGCCTGGCGCTGGAGCTGGCGCTGAGGATTCGAGGCAGGCCCGGCATTACCGTGCTGGTGGCAGGCACCGATGGTACCGACGGCCCCACGGAATTTGCCGGTGCCTGCGTGGACGGCAGTACCCTGGACGATCCGGCGCAGGCCCAGGCTGCGCTGCAACGCGCGGATGCCGGCAGCTACCTGGCAGCCAGGCACTGTCTGTTCCAATCCGGACCCACGGATACCAATGTAATGGACCTGGTCATCGCCATCGTCAACTGATTTGCCATGGCAGGTCTATAGGTTTGGCCGCGGTCCTTTGCTAGTCTGCAACTCCCGGTTTGCGGTTCTTCGACTATGACTCAACGCGTTGCCATCATCGGCGCTGGACCCGGCGGAATAGTTGCTGCGAAATTCCTGTTGCAGGAAGGCCTCGAGCCGGTTGTTTTTGAACAGAGCGACCAGCCCGGCGGCCAGTGGCATGTGCGTAACCCCCTCAGCGGCATCTGGCCCGGAATGCCCACCAACACGTCGCGCATCATGACCCAGTTCAGCGACCTGGAGCATTCGCCGGGATTGCCGGATTTTCCGGCGGCGGAGCAGATTCACGATTACCTCAACCGCTACGTCGACGAGTTTGGCATTCGCGCCTGCCTTCGCCTGGAATCACCGGTTGTTTCACTGCGGCGCGATTCCGCCCTGAACTGGCAGGTTGGCTACCGGCGCGGCAGTTCCGCAACCCGGCATG
>CBFGWJ010000412.1:0-2823 GCA_965652335.1 uncultured Gammaproteobacteria bacterium
GATACACGGATCTTCTGGCTGACCTGCTGCTGGTTCGCAGGCTTTCGCCGCTACACGACAATATCGGCAAGCGGCTGGTAAAGTCGCCCAAGGTTTATGTGCGCGATAGCGGGCTTTTGCATGCCCTGCTCGGTCTCGCCAGTTTTGATGCGCTTGCCGGACATCCGGTCGTAGGTGCGAGCTGGGAAGGATTCGTGATCGAAAACCTCCTTGCAGCCGCGCCTGACCGGACACAGGCGAGTTTTTACCGGACTTCAGCAGGTGCCGAAATCGACCTGGTGCTTGACCTCCCCCAAGGTCAGCGCTGGGCAATCGAAATCAAACGAGGCCTTACGCCCAAAACGGCCAGGGGCTTTCATCATGCGCGCGAAGACATAGAGCCTGATCGCACATTTGTGGTTTATTCAGGTAAAGAACGGTATCCCAGGGCGGAAGGCATTGAAGTCATCGGCGTCAGAGACCTTGCGGCTGAACTGGCGGCGGAGTCCGGTTAAGCTATTTTTCCTGACCGGGCGGCAGCAACTTCTTTGAAGATTGCACTGGATTCCGGAGCTTGCTGCGCAACTCCGGAATGACGGGGAAAAATGATGGTTCCGGATTGACTGGGAAAAATGATATCCCCGGATTGACGCTGCCGAATGCGCGGTTTTTAGCCGCTGATCTTCACCAGGGTGCGACCCACCGAACCGCCCGCCAGCATTCCGCCCAGCACATCGGCAATGCCATCCAGGTCCACTTCGCGCGTGGCGATCGTGTCGAGGTTTCGCGGCTTCCAGTCACCCGCCAGTTTCGCCCAAACCACCTCGCGGATGGCGTAGGGGCAGGTGGGCGAGTCAATGCCGATCAGGCTCACGCCGCGAATGATGAACGGCATCACCGTGGTGTTCACCTTGATGCCACCAGCCAGGCCGCAGGCCGCCACATTGCCCCAGGGTTTGATCTGGGTGCAGATGGCCGCCAGCATGTCGCCGCCGACGCTGTCGATGCAGCCGGCCCAGCGGGCGCTGTCCAGCGGCTTGCCGGAACCCATCACGTCTTCGCGCGAAATGCACTCACCGGCGCCCAGGCCCTTGAGGTAGCCGTATTGCTCCGGCTTGCCCGACACTGCGTGCACCTCATAGCCGGCGCTGGCCAGGATGTCGATGGCGATGCTGCCCACGCCGCCGGTCGCGCCGGTCACCAGCACCGGCCCCTGATCGGATTTCTGCCCGGCTTGCTCCATGCGCAGCAGCGACAGCGCGGCGGTGAAGCCTGCCGTGCCAATGATCATGGCTTCGCGCGCGGACAAACCAGCGGGCAGGGGAATGATCCAGTTGCTGTCGAGCTTGAGAAATTCGGCATAGCCGCCATCGCGGGTTTCAGAGAGACCGGAACCCGTGACCAGCACCGCATCGCCCGGCTGAAATTTCGCCGATGATGATTCCACCACCGTTCCCGCCACATCGATGCCGCCCGACATCGGGAAGCGCCGCAGGATCCTGCCCTTGCCGGTGCCGGCCAGCGCATCCTTGAAGTTGATGCCCGACCATTCGCAGCGAATGACGACATCGCCCTCACTCTGGTCTGCGATGGAGATGTTTTCGACTACCGCCCGGTAGCCCTGTTCGTCATCGTGGATGCGGAAGGCGCGGAAACTCGAGGTGTTGGGTTCAGTCATCGATCAGTCCTGTCAAAAGTTTGGGGGATTTGATTCCTCAACCCGCCCGCAAGTACCACTCATAGTCGCTATTGGAAATCTCGGCGTGAAAGCGCTCTTCCTCTTCACGGCGACAAGCCACGAACACTTCGCAGAAGCGTTCGCCGAGGTACTCCGGCAGGATGGTGCCGGCAGCAAACTTGTCAATGGCGCGCGGCCAGCGCACCGGCAGGTTGACCTGCTCCTCGATCACTTCCCGCGGCTTCACCATTTTGCCGGGGTGGCACTTGTGGGTGATTCCATAGTGCAGGCCGGCCATGAGGGCGGCAGTCACCAGGTAAGGGTTGGCATCGGCGCCCGAAACGCGGTGCTCCACACGCGTGTTGATCGCGCTGGAAAGCGGTATGCGCAGAGAAACCGCCCGATGGTTCACACCCCAGTTGGCATCCACCGGAGCGAACACGCCGCGCTGGAAGCGCTTGTAGGAATTGGCGTTGGGCGCGAACAAGGCCATGCTTTGCGGCATCAGCTGGGCCAGGCCGCCGATGGCGTGGCGCAGGGTGTCGGAAAACGGCCCGTCAGCAGACTGGCCGGCGAATACATTGTTGCCGTCATCATCCAGCAGGCTCACATGGATGTGCAGGCCGGAACCCGGAATTCCCTGGAACGGCTTGGCCATGAAGGTCGCGGACATGCCATTCTCGCGCGCGGCCGCCTTGACGATGCGCTTCAGCAGCAGGGCGTGTTCGCAGGCGCGCAGCGGATCGTCGATGTGCTGCAGGTTGATTTCGAACTGGCCAGCAGAGAACTCCGACAGCGCCGCGCCGGCCGGCACGTTCTGGAGTTCGCAGTAGTGGTGCACCGTGGCCAGGAAGTCGTCCACCTCGGTGAGGTCTTCAAATACGGCGTACTGCGCGCCCTTCTGCGGCAGGTTGGAACCCGGCATGCGTGGATAGCGCGGATGGAAATTGTGGCCGTCGTGCTCCACCAGGTAGAACTCCAGTTCGGTGGCCATCACCGGTTTCAGCCCGAGCTCCTTCAAGGGCTGCAGCGCGCGCTTCAGCACCTCGCGGGCATCGAGGTAATACGAGGTGCCATCGAGCTCGCTGAGTTCCAGCATGGCCTGGCCGGTGGGGACTTTGGCCCAGGGCACCGGCGCCAGCGAACCCGGAACGATCCGCGCCCGC
>CBFGWJ010000413.1:0-2807 GCA_965652335.1 uncultured Gammaproteobacteria bacterium
GGCACCACTGCCGCCTGTTGCCAGCTGGCCCCCTGGTCTTCGGACCACACCACATGGCCGCGCTCACCGACAGCAATGATCCGGCCATCAGTGCGGGTAATGTCCAGCAACAACGAGTGCGCTGCCAAAGGCACGATTTCGGCATACTCGATATCGATGCCTTGAGGTTCTACGTCAGCATGAAGACTGCCGGAGGGTAGAAAATTCAGTACTGCAAAGGCTGGAATGACGGCGCAAAGCAGTGTCTTCATGGTGATACCTGTGGCTGGTTCGGGCTGAGCTCTTCGCAAACAGAAAGGCCAGCACGATGCTGGCCTTCGGATCATCTCCTGCCGCGGGTCCGCAAGGCTTGCGGAGTGTATTGCGCCGGGTTCATTTCGACGTTGAACGTGTTCACGGCGCCGGTATTGTCCAGGCCCTGTGCCACATAGCGGCCGGACTGCAGGTCATAATGGACCTCGATGGTCGACCAGAACGTGGGGACGTCGTAATAATTCACAGAGTGAGCCTCAGAAGCCCGCCAGAGCTGGTCGCGGCCATCGTAGTGGTCGATCAGCAGGATCTGGTAGCTGTCTTCATCAAGGTAAAATGTGCGCCGCGGGTTGATGTGGCGCATGCCCTCCTTCAGTGTCGCTTCAATAACCCACATGCGATGCAGTTCATAGCGCATCAGGTCCTGGTTCAGGTGTCCCGGGCGGACGAACTCATCATATTCCGTTCCCGCCTTGTGCGCCCCGTAGGAATTGTAGGGCACATACATTTCCTGCTTGCCCACCACCTTCCAGTCAAAACGGTCCATGGCGCCATTGAACATGTCGGTCATGTCGTTGGTGCGCAAACCATCCGAAGCCGTGCCCGGGTTGTCATAAGCCACGTTGGGCGCACGCCGCACACGGCGTTGCCCTGGATTGTAAATCCAGGCCTGGCGCGGCAACGCCACCTGGTTCAGGGTTTCATGCACCAGCAGGATATTGCCGGCCAGGCGCGCCGGCGACTCCACTTCCTGGAAGAAATAGAGCAGGATGTTGTTGATGCTCTCGGTGGTTTCACCTTCCTTGTAGTACAGGCCAAGCAGTTCCTCGCGAATCACCGTCACCGAATAATTTCCGTCGGCGGTTGGAGCCACCTGGTTGTTGTAGCGCACGCCACCGATGCCCTTGTATTTCAGCTTGTGGTTCCACATCAGCTCGTAAGCGTTTTCGGGAAACGGAAACGGAAAGCCTTCCGCGGCATCCAGCACACCCTCGCCATTCTCAGCCAGCCTGGCGGTGGCTCCGTTCTTGGCGGTGTAGTCATAAACCCGTTGGGGAAAGGAGGTGCTGCGGTGAGTGGGGTAGACGTCCATGAAATAGGTATCGGGATATTTGGCCAGGGTGGCTTTCTGGCCCACGCTGAGCTTGTCGCCGTATTGGTCGACATTGGCCGCGGTGATCCTGAACAGCGGTTTTTCGCCCGCGTACGGGTCAGTGTGAAACTGGCCCGGCACGTAATCCGCCGGCGGTTGGGTGATGCCGCCCGTCCACTCGGGAATTGTGCCATCGGCATTGCCGGCGCGCTCCGAGCCCATCGGCGTGAGATCCTGGCTGAGCCTGGCAACCTCGTTGGGCTTGGCTCCGGCCATGGCCTGGCCTGCAATCGCTGCAAAGCCAAAACAGATGGCGAGCGTGAGCTTTCTGGTATTGAGCATATTGGGTTCCTCGATCAGAAGGAGTAGCTGACGCTGGCGCCTATGAAGTCGCGGTCCGACAGCAGGTTGTATTTTCCACCACCGAAATAGGAGGTGTATGAGACGTTCAGCACCCAGCTTTGCAGGTAACTGAAGTTCACTCCCAGTGAAAGCTGCTTGCGTCCGTCGACGAAAGATCCGCCCGGGCCGGGCGTGGTTCCGCTGACATCGTGTTGCCAGCCCAAGGTGGGCGACAGCGTCCAGGCCGTTCCGAACGCATTGTTGTAATCGGCACGAACCGCCATTCGGTAACCCCAGCTGAAGTCATCGGCGAAGCCACCGGTTTCAGTTTCCGGGTTACGGAAGTCGCCGGTGAGGTAATCCGGGCCGCCGCCGGTATCGGTGCCATCGCCGTTGTAGCGCAGCCAGTCTTTTGCTGGGAGATCTGCGATGTAATTCAACCCCACTTCCGCGACAAACGCGATCTGGTCAGCCTTGAGGAAGTTACCGGGCCCAAACAGCTTGGTGAGGGTCGACTGGCCCTGCCACATTTCATGCTCTTCCCAACCCTTGATCAATTCGCCCGGAGCAAACTCCCCAAGCTGGCTCTTGAAACGGTTGATGGGGGCGGGAATCAGCGGATTCAGCGGTGTCAGGCCGGCAAACAACACTTCCACGTCATCGATCTGCAGCGGCGCGTTGGGCCGGAAGCTGACTTCGCCACCCAATGACCAGGTACCGACGGAAGTGTTGAAACTGATACCCATGAGGTGAATATCCTCGGGGTATTCTGTCCAGTAACGCCCGGAACTGAGGCTGGTGGAGGTGATGGCGCTGCCACTGATGACCGGCAGGCGGCTGTGGTAGTTCAGGTAGTAGAAACCAAACTCAGTGCCGTTCCATTCTTCGGCAAACCAGCGCAGGGCCGCGCCATACTGGCCGCTGTCACTGGGTTCAATGCTCGCATTGCGGGGAAAACTGGCGGAGCAACCGGCGCCAACCAGTTGTAGCGGCAACGAGGTGTCGGAAGCTGCAAAGTTACCCTGCCCGCACACCGTGGCGTAAAGATCTGGGTTGATGACCGGTTGCGGCACGGTGCCGAAGCTCAGCATGGCGTAGCTGCCGCCCGGGGTGGCGATGT
>CBFGWJ010000414.1:0-2805 GCA_965652335.1 uncultured Gammaproteobacteria bacterium
CGGCTGGTAAGGGCCGGTTTCAAGCGCATCGAGACTGTCGCCCGCCGCGCCGTCCGGCAACAATGAACGCAGGAAATCCACCCAGGCCCGGCCCTGCAGGCGCGCGCTGGCAGTTCCGGGAAACGCCCGCACGGCAACCACGCGGAACAGCTTGCTGAGTTCCGCGAGGTAGGCAGCATTGTTCGCACCCGGCTCATACCGGCTTTGAATGTGAGCCAGCGCCGCCAGCAACCGGTTACGCCGGCGCCTGACGGCCCAGCGTTTTGCCAGCCACACCAGCATCCAGATCAACAGCGCCAGCAGCACCGCAGCCAGCAACCACCACCCGGGCGCCGGCGGCCACCAGCCGGGCTCCGTGGCGGCGTGGATATCGCGCAGTTGTTCCAGCAGTTCAGGGCTGACTTCGTTCAAAACTGAGTCTCAGGAATTCATCGCCAAAGCAGGGTCACAGGGGTTTGCCCACCAGCACGCGCAGTTCACGGCCCAGCAGTTCCACCGGATCATCATCGGTGCGCAACACCATCCAGCCGCACTGGTGTTTCTGGAACATGCGCCGGGGTTCGTCCATGTGCCGCAGGCTGATTTCGTCGAAGCGCTTGCGATCGGAACCGTGCTGCGTGTCCATGATGCTGGATTCGCGTCCGTCGCTGATCGGGTAAGCACCTTCGGGCAGCGCATACTCGGCGGCATCCAGCAACTGGCAGCCGATCACGTCGTTGTGCTGACGCAATCGCGAAATGTGCCGGTTGCAGTCTTCGTCGAGGCTGAAAAAATCACTCAGGATGATGATCAGGCTACCCGGCCGCACCGCGTGGCGCACACGTTCCAGCGCCACCGAGAGGCCTTCCGTTTTCCCGTTGGCCTGCTCCGGCTGCAGCCAGTCGACCAGGCCCTGGATCAGCCGCATGGCGCCGCGCCGGCCACCACCCGGCCTCAGTTCACGGTGCTTGCCGGGCGCGAACAGGAAGCCGCCGATACGATCACCACGCCGCACCGCGGCCCAGGCGATGGCCGCCGCCATCTGCCCCGCGGCCACCGATTTCAGGCGGCGGCGGGTGCCGAAATACAGGCTGGGACTGGCATCGACCACCACCAGCACCGGGCGTTCGCGTTCTTCCTGGAAAACCTTGGTATGGGCACGCCCGGTACGCGCCGTAACGCGCCAGTCCATGTTGCGGATGTCATCGCCGGGCTGATAGTTGCGCGATTCCAGGAAATCCACGCCACGGCCGCGAAAGCGCGACCGGTAGGCGCCGGCCAATGCCGAAGCGGCGGCCTGGCGCATGGGCAGGCGCAGCGAATGGCAACGGGGGCGAAGGGCAATCAATTCCGCGGCAGTGAGGTGAATGCCGTCGCCACTGTCCCGGTTGCCGCTCCGGGCTGACCGGGATTCGATCAAGGCACTGGCACCTTGTCCAACAGACGATCAACCAGCTGGTCGACCGTAACGCCATCAGCTTCCGCCTCGTAGGACAGCAACACGCGATGGCGCATGACATCGTGGATCACGGCGTGCACATCATCAGGGGAGACAAACCCGCGGTTATCCAGCCAGGCGCGGGCGCGGGCGCAACGGTCAAGCCCGATGGTCGCGCGCGGGCTGGCGCCATAACTCACCAGGCGGGCAAGTTCCGGGTCCCAGCGGCCGGGGTCGCGCGTGGCCAGCACCAGCTGCACGATGTACTCCTCCAACGCTGGCGCGAGGTACAGATCCAGCACCCCGTTCTGCGCCGCGAACACCTGCTGCTGCGTCACCAGCACCGGCGCCGTTTTCTGCTTCACCAGCTCATCGCGGGCCTGCTGGCGCGCCAGGTGCAGGATCTGCTGCTCGGCTTTGGCGTCCGGGTAGCTGATGGCCACATGCATCAGGAAGCGGTCCAGCTGCGCTTCGGGCAGCGGGTAAGTGCCTTCCTGCTCAATCGGGTTCTGCGTGGCCATCACCAGGAACAGCTGCGGCAGCCGGTAGGTGACGCGCCCCACGGTTACCTGGTGCTCGCCCATGGCTTCCAGCAATGCCGACTGCACCTTGGCCGGCGCGCGGTTCACTTCATCCGCCAGGATCAGGTTGTGGAAGATGGGGCCCTGCTGGAAACTGAACGTGCCTTCCTGCGGCCGGTAGATTTCGGTGCCGGTAAGGTCGGCGGGCAACAGGTCGGGGGTGAACTGGATGCGGTGAAAATCGCCTTCGATACGGTCCGCTATCACCTTGATGGCAGTGGTTTTGGCCAGGCCGGGCGCGCCTTCAACCAACAAATGGCCATTGCTCAAAAGGGCGATCAGCAGGCGTTCCATCAGGCGCTGCTGGCCAATGATCAGCTCATTCGCGGCGGTGCTCAGTTGCATGAACGCCGCGTGTGCGTCTACCTGCGCAGGGTCCTGCAGCTGGGAATTTTCTGCGGCCGGCTGCGCCGCGTTTTCTGAATGCTCCATAAACTCCTCTGGGGGCATGCTGGATTATCTGGTGTCAGTGGTGTTCAACGAACGGGGAAGTATACCGGTTAAGAACTGACAGGCCAGCACCACAAGGGTTCCGGCAGCCTGCCTGGTCGATACCGCTTCACGGACTCGCTGGTCGCAAGGCCGACAATGTCCTCGATCCGACAGGACATGGCGCGTGTCAAAGGTCATGCCGGGCATGAATTTCCTGCTATTTTCAAAGTACTTGCAATTTACGGAAATAATTGTACGATGGACTTCGTATAAATTCTCCAAACCAACATTCAGGAGATGTCACATGAATGCGAAATTGATCACGGGCCTCGTTGTTCTGTCATTGTCAGCAGCCGGCTGCGCAGCCAGCAATCA
>CBFGWJ010000415.1:0-2803 GCA_965652335.1 uncultured Gammaproteobacteria bacterium
CGCAACCACCACACGGTGAACATGGGCTTCATTACCGAAATGGCCACCGGCTACCCAGGCGATACCGGACAGATTCCGAACACCACGGCCCCGGTAGCTGAAATGTTGCGCCTGAACGGTTACAGCACCGCGGCGTTTGGCAAATGGCATGAAACGGCTGCCTGGGAAGCCAGCATCTCGGGGCCACATGACCGCTGGCCCACGCGCCAGGGCTTTGACAAGTTCTATGGCTTCCTGGGCGGCGAGACCAACCAGTGGGCACCTTTTCTCTATGACGGTGTCGCGCCGGTTGAGTTGCCGGATGACCCCAATTACCACTTCATGACCGACATGACCGACCAGGCAGTCAACTGGATCAAATACCAGAAAGCCCTGACCCCGGACAAGCCACTGTTCGTTTACTTCGCGCCCGGCGCCACGCATGCGCCACACCACGTGCCCAAGGAATGGATCGCCAAATGGAAGGGCAAGTTCGATATGGGTTGGGACAAGCTGCGCGAAGAAACCCTGGCGCGCCAGATCCAGATGGGCATCGTGCCAGAAGGCACCGTGCTGGCGCCCAAAGCCGAAGCCATCAAGGACTGGGACAAGTTATCCGCCGATGAACAAACCCTGTTCAAACACCAGGTGGAAGTGTTTGCAGCCTTCCTGGACTACACGGACCACGAAATCGGCCGCATGCTGGAAGCCGTGCAGTCCAGCGGCGAAGGCGACAACACCCTGGTGTTCTACATTGCCGGCGACAACGGCACCAGCGGCGAAGGCGGTGAGTATGGCATGTTCAACGAGTACACCTATTTCAACCAGGTACCCGAGACCGTGCCTGACATGTTGGAAAGACTGGATGAGTGGGGTGGGCCGGAAACCTACCCGCACATGGCCGCCGGCTGGGCCATAGCGCTGGATGCGCCGTTTGGCTGGATGAAGCAGGTGGCTTCGGACTTTGGCGGCACGCGTAACGGCCTGGTGGTGCACTGGCCCAGGGGCATCAAGGCGAAGAACGAGATACGCTCCCAGTTCAGCCATGTGATTGACGTCGCGCCAACCATTCTCGAGGCAGCTGGACTGCCTGAGCCCAAGGTGGTTAATGGCACACCGCAGACACCCATGGAAGGCACCAGCATGGTGTACTCCTTTGATGATGCAAATGCACCTGAACGACATACCACGCAATATTTTGAAATAACCGGTAACCGGGCGATATACCATGAAGGCTGGTTTGCCCGGACCATCCACCGGGCGCCGTGGGAAGCCAAGGGCCGTCACCCGCTGACCGAGGATGTCTGGCAGCTGTATAACACCCAGGAAGATTTCAGCCTGGCGCATGACGTGGCCGCAACCCATCCGGACAAGCTGGCGGAACTGCAGGCTCTGTTCATGACCGAGGCCGGCAAATATCACGTGCTGCCGATTGATGACCGCGTATTTGAGCGCACGCTGGCGTCGCAGGTGGGTCGCCCGGACCTGATGGAAGGCAGGACTTCGCTGACCCTGGCTGAAGGCATGACAGGCATGTCGGAGAATGTATTCCTCACAGTCAAGAACAAGTCCGTCAGCATCATTGCCGACGTGGAAATCCCTGAAGGCGGCGGCAATGGAGCCATCCTGGCGCAGGGCGGGCGTTTTGGCGGCTGGGCCTTATACATGAAAGATGGCGTACCGGCCTACGACTACAACTACCTTGGCCTGAAACGCAATTCGATTGCGGCCACCAAGCCGGTGCCGGCCGGCAAGGCCACCATCCGCTTTGAATTTGCCTACGATGGCGGAGGCCTGGGCAAGGGCGGTGATGGCGTTATCTACGTCAACGACCAGAAAGTGGCCGAGGGCCGCATTGATGTCACCCAATGCTGCATTTTCTCCGCCGATGAAACTGCCGATGTCGGTATTGATCTCGGCACCCCGGTGGTTGAAGCCATAGGCGCCGAGGAGGAGTCCCGCTTTACCGGGAAAATACCCAAAGTCACGGTTGCGGTGAAATAATTGCCTGGTGCCCGGCGCATGTCTTGCGCCGGGCCTGGCAGTGACCAACAGGAACCCCGCCCAAAAGACGGGGTTTTTTCTTTGCGCCATTGGCCATGGGGGGTTCCCAGTTCCCATTCCCACATCGCTGCGCCCAGCCTCTATAATCCCTCACCCGCATCACAGGTTTTTTGAGTATGTTCCGCACTATCCGCTTGTACCGCTGCGCCAGCCCCTGGCCCGAAACCGAAGAAGAACTGAGCCAAAGACTGGCCGAGCAGTCGTTCGTGCCCTGTGGCGCTTATTCTGAAAAAAGTGGTGGTTGGGAACCGCCGGCGCCAGATATCGGCATTTTCTGCCGTCGCCTGGCGGGCGCCGACCTGTTGCAGCTGCGCACCCAGACGCGGGTATTGCCCGCTTCGGCCGTGAAGGAAGCGCTGGAAGCGCGGGTGGCGGAGTACCGCGAGCGCATGGCGCAGGAACCACCGCGCAGCGAACTGCGCAAGCTCAAGGAACAGACCCGCGACGAGCTGGTGCCCAAATCCCTGCTCAAATCAGACCGCACGCGCGGCTTCTACCTGCATGAGGAGCAGATTCTCGGCATCGAAACCGCCACGCCGGCGACGGCGGAGTGGTTTATCGACCATCTGCGCAAGGCGCTGGGGCGCCTGCATTGTTCGCCGCTGGCATTCGAGAAATCACCAGTGGAACTGCTGACCAAAGTGTTCATGGGCCGGCCGGTGGCACGCTTTGAGCTCGGCCGAGAATGCCGCATGCAGAGCCAACTGGACAGCCGCTCCATCGTCACCTGGCGCGACCTCGACCTCGATGACGACAGCAT
>CBFGWJ010000416.1:0-2799 GCA_965652335.1 uncultured Gammaproteobacteria bacterium
GCCGGATTGATACGCCGGTTGGCCTCATCCATGGCGCGGGTGAAGCTTTCCTCATCGCCATTGCATACGGCAGCCGACAACTGCTCCAGCACCTTCTTGAAATGCCCGGTCACCTCGGCGGTCTTGCTGTTGCCCTGCTGGATTTCAAAATACAGGTGCGGGTTTTCCGACACGACCTGCGCAGCCACCCGCAACTGGGCATTGAAGGTGCTGGAGGAAATCTGCCGCAGCAGCGGCACGGCTTCGCCGCTTCGGGCCAGGGTGGAGGCAAAAGCGATGTTCACCAGGTGTGACAGCCCCAGCACCCAGGCCATGATTTCATCATGCTCTTCCAGGCTCAGGTCGACGCACTCGGCCGCGGTGTGGGCGAACAGCGCGCGCGCTTCCGCCGCGGCTTCCGCGTGGCCCACGTTCACGAACAGGATATGCCGGCCGGACAGGCCTATTTCGTTGGGGCCGAACATCGGGTGGACCGAACACACACGGCTGCCGGACTGGAGCAGCGCTTCCAGGCCCGTCCGCATCGGGCTTTTCAACGAGCCGATGTCAAACACCAGGCCACGCGGCTTGAGTTCAGCCAGGCGATGCAACACCTGGTTGCAGGGGCGCAGCGGTACGGCCACCACCAACAGGTCGAAATCATTCACCCGCTCCTCCCAGTCTTCCAGGCGTGCAAACGCGGATTCCCGACTCGAAAGATCGGCGATGGTCACGTCATAACCCACCATGTCGAGGTAACGCGCCATCCATTCACCCATGCGGCCGGCACCGCCAATCACCAGCGCAGTCTGGCCCAGGCCATGATCGGAACGGCTGAGCTTGTGCGTTTCCTGGTTGCCCAGCGAATGGTGGATCAGAAGTTCCAGCACGTCACGGGCCAGCCTGCCGGATAAGCCCTGCGACTCGGCGCGGGCCTTGCCCCGCTCAATCACTTCCAGTTCGCGGGCGTAATGACGCAAAGGCGCGCCGGTCTTCAGTTTGTGCTCGCCAATGGTGGTTACCACCGCCTGGCGCTCGGCGATCAGGTCGATGATGCCGTCGTCGATCTGGTCCAGGCGCTGGCGCAGTTCCAGCAACTCGCCGGGAGTCAAAGGTCCTTGGGAAGTCATGGTGTGATTACTCGAAAGATGCTCAGAAAGAAGCTCAGGGGATCCTGTGGATTCTAGGGCTTTGATGCAGCAGGCTCCAGCAAAAAAACCCACTGGACGCTGTTGGCGGCATGACCGACAATAATCCACAGCTGCCCGCTCCCGCAACGCAAGGATTGCCAGACCCATGAACGAAAGCAAGCTGAATGAGCTGCTGAGCCAACTCAACGACGAACTGGACAGGACCGACTCGGTTGACCCTGAAACCTTGAGCCTGCTGCAGGAACTGCAATCCGACCTGCAACGGCTGGGCAGCGGCGAGGATTCCGCGCCAGACCAGGAAACCGTGCTGGAACAGGCTCAGGCGCTGGAAACCCGGTTTGCCGCCGAACATCCGGCCGCGGAACGGTTCATCCGCGAAATCATGGATATGCTGGCCAAAGTCGGTATCTGATTGCGCCAGGCCACGAACCAACGGGGTTTCGGGCTTCAAACAACCATGGCGATCATCCCCCCAACGCTGAGGGATTGCTGATATCACCCTTGTTGAAATCCACATACTCTTCGCTGAGGTCGCAGGCATAAACCGTGGCCGCGCCCTTGCCGATATTCAGCCGTATGTGCAGGTCAAACTCGGCCGGCGCCACGCAGGCGCAGAGTGTGGCAAAGTCCACTTTGGTGGGCAGGCCACGACGCAATGACCAGGTGATCTCCCTGCTGCCTGGGGCGCTGTATCCCAGGTCCACCTTTTCCTCGACGATTTTCGCCGGCGAGTAACCCAGCGCATCGATGATGCGGCCCCAGTTCGGGTCGCCGCCAAACCAGCTGGTCTTGACCAGAACGCTGTTGCCCACCCAGCGCGCCGCCCGGTCGGCGTCGAGATGCGTCCTGGCACCGCTCACCCGGATCGTTACCACCCGTGTCACACCTTCACCGTCGGAAACGATTTTCTGTGCCAGGGCCAGGCACACCTGGTTCAGCGCCGCCTGGAACAGCTTGCCCGCGGGGCTTTGCAGGCTCCGGATGGTGTCGTTGCCCGCCATCCCGTTGCTCAGGACCAGCACTGTGTCATTGGTGCTCATGTCGCCGTCGATGGTGATACGGTTGAAAGACAGGGCAACCGCCTGGCGCAGCGCGGACTTCAGCGCCTTCGATGTGATCGCGGCATCTGAAGTGATAAAGCCCAGCATGGTGGCATGCAGCGGGCTGGAAGCCGGCCGCTTGCCGGTCGGGCTCATGCCGGGCTCGATCATGCCGGCACCCTTGGCGATGCCGCCGATGGTGACCGTTCGATCCCCCAGTTTGAACTCGACCGCCACTTCCTTGGAAACCGAATCGCTGGTCATGATGGCTTCAGCGGCGTTCGCGGCAGCCTCCCGGTCCGCCGACAGCCTGCCGGCAGCATCGCCGATGCCGGAGAGCACACGATCCATTGGCATGGGCATGCCGATACGGCCGGTCGAGCACACCAGCACGTCGGCTACCGGAATACCCAGCGCCTTCGCGGTGGCCGCTACCATTTTCTGCGCGTCTTTCATGCCCTGTTTACCGGTGCAGGCATTGGCGTTGCCGCTGTTCGATACCACTGCCTGTGCCCTGGCCTTGCTGGCCGCCGGTATGCTGACCTTGACCGGGGCGGCACACACCTGGTTGGTTGTGAACATGCCGGCCACCGTGGCAGGGCAATCCGAGGCTATCAGCATCAGGTCCC
>CBFGWJ010000417.1:0-2798 GCA_965652335.1 uncultured Gammaproteobacteria bacterium
AATGTCGGCAGCATGGCTGCCTCCTACGCCAGCTTACCGTGGCACTGCTTGTACTTCAGGCCTGAACCGCAGGGGCATGGTTCGTTGCGGCCCACTTTGCGGCCTTCACGCACATAGGTATCGGGCACCGCAGGAGCTGCTCCGGCAGGCTGCGCGGGCGCGGCCGGCTGTTGCGCTTCGTCATGGCGGTATTGCAGGTTCTGCTCGTTGCGCTTGGGCGCATTGACCGCCGCCACATCTTCTTCGGCCTTCACCTGCACACGTGCCAGAATGCGCACCACCTCGTGCTTCATGTTGTGCAGCAGCTCGGTGAACATTTCGAACGACTCGCGCTTGTATTCCTGCATCGGCTGCTTCTGCGCATAACCGCGCAGGCCAATACCCTGGCGCAGGTAATCCATGCGCGCCAGGTGGTCTTTCCACTGCTGGTCCAGCACATTCAGCATCAACGCCTTTTCAAAATGGCGCATCACCTCTGGCCCCGTCACGCTCTCCTTGGTGCGGTAGTGTTCCACCACCCGGTCCATGATGCGCTCGCGGAGTGTAGCTTCGTGCATCTCGGGATCCTGCTCCAGCCATTGCCGGACCGGCAGGTCGATGCCGAATTCGCCTTCAACCACTTTCTCCAGCCCGGGCAGGTCCCACTGTTCATCAATACTGCCCGGTGGCACGTACTGGTCGATGATCTCGGTGAACACCTCGGTTTTCATTTCCGCGATTTCGTCGCCGATTTCTTCCGCTTCCATCAGTTCGTTGCGCTGGCGATACACCACGCGCCGCTGGTCATTGGCGACGTTGTCATAATCCAGCAGGTGCTTGCGCACATCGAAGTTGTGCGCCTCCACCTTGCGCTGGGCATTTTCAATGGCGCGGTTCAACATGCCGGCTTCGATGGCCTCGTCTTCCTTCATGCCGAAACGCTGCATCATGCTGGACATGCGGTCAGATGCGAAGATGCGCATCAGGTTGTCTTCCAGCGACAGGTAGAACCGCGAAGAGCCGGGGTCGCCCTGGCGCCCGGAGCGGCCACGCAACTGGTTGTCGATACGCCGCGACTCATGCCGCTCGGTGCCTATGATGTGCAACCCGCCCGCTGCCAGTACTTTCTCGCGCTCGGCATTGCATTGCTTGCGGAAACGCTCGAACGCCGCTTTGTATTCTTCGGTGGTGGTGTCGCAGGCGCCCGGAATGCAGGCTTGCTCTTCGCCGTAAACTTCTTCACGGGCGGCAAATTCGGGGTTGCCGCCCAGCACGATGTCGGTACCACGGCCGGCCATGTTGGTGGCGATGGTCACCGCGCCGGTCCTGCCGGCCTGGGCCACGATCGCCGCTTCTCGTGCATGCTGCTTGGCATTCAGCACTTCGTGCCGGATGCGGGCCTTTTTCAGCATTCCGGAAATCAGCTCGGAGGTTTCAATGGAAGTGGTGCCCACCAGCACCGGCTGGCCCTTTTCAGTGCATTCCTTGATGTTGTCGATGATGGCTTCCCACTTGGCTGAAGCCTTGAGGAATACCAGGTCATCCTTGTCATCACGAATCATCGGTTTGTGGGTGGGAATTACCACTACTTCCAGGCCGTAAATCGACTGGAATTCATAAGCCTCGGTATCCGCCGTACCGGTCATGCCCGCCAGCTTTTCATACAGGCGGAAATAATTCTGGAAGGTAATGGAAGCCAGCGTCTGGTTGTCGCGCTGGATCGGCACGCCTTCCTTGGCTTCGATGGCCTGGTGCAGGCCTTCAGACCAACGCCGGCCGGAAAGCGTGCGGCCGGTGAATTCGTCAACGATAACCACTTCGCCGTCTTTCACGATGTAATCCACATCGCGGTTGAACAGGTGGTGTGCGCGCAGCGCTGCGTTCAGGTGGTGCACCAGGTTGAGATTCTGCGCGTTGTACAGGCTGTCATCTTCTTTCAGCAGCCCGGATTTCACCATCAGCTGCTCCACATGCCCCATGCCATCTTCGGTCAGGTAAACCTGCTTCTGCTTCTCATCGATGGTGAAGTCTCCAGGCCCCGGCTCGCTGTTCTCATCCGCCGCTGGTTCTGCCCGTGTGAGGTTGGGAATCAGCTGGTTGATGCGCACATACAACTGCGGCGACTCTTCGGCGGGGCCGGAGATGATGAGCGGTGTGCGGGCCTCGTCGATCAGGATGGAGTCCACTTCGTCGACGATGGCGAAATATCGGTCGCGCTGCACCTTCTGCTCGGTGGAGAAGGCCATGTTGTCGCGCAGGTAGTCAAAGCCCAGTTCATTGTTGGTGGCGTAAACCACATCACAGGCATAGGCCGCCCGCTTGTCGGCCGGGTTCATTCCCGGCACCACTACGCCCACCTTCATGCCCAGTGCCTCATACACCGGCCGCATCCAGTCGGCATCGCGGCGGGCCAGGTAATCGTTCACGGTAACCACGTGCACGCCACGCCCGGTAAGGGAGTTCAGGTACACCGCCAGGGTGGCCATCAGGGTTTTACCTTCACCGGTTTTCATCTCGGAGATCATGCCGCGATGCAGCACCATGCCACCGATCATCTGCACGTCATAATGACGAAGGCCCAGGGTGCGCTTGGAGGCCTCGCGCACGGCGGCGAATGCTTCCGGCAACAACTGGTCCAGCTTTTCACCCTGGTTCAGGCGCTCGCGCAATTTGGCGGTGAGATTCCTGAGGTCCTCGTCGGACAACGCCTGCATGGCCGGCTCCAGATCATTGATCTGCTGCACGGTTTTCTGCATTTTTTTGATCAGCCGGTCGTTCCGGCTGCCAATGAATTTGGTAAACAGCGAATTGAGCATGAG
>CBFGWJ010000418.1:0-2785 GCA_965652335.1 uncultured Gammaproteobacteria bacterium
CCGAATACCAGCGGTGAGGTTTCCCACTCCACTGGCGAACCGTCTGTGCACACCGATTTGCCGTTGGATTCCATCTGCAACTGCTGCAACCAGCCCGGCAAGCCGCGCAAGCGGCTGTCGTAGGGAATAAGGCCGCGGCCGGAATAGCCGCAGGCATTGCGGTGCCATACGGACAGCAAGCCGTGAATCAGGGGCAGGTTGTCGGCTGGGTCAGCCGTGCGGAAATGCCCGTCCATCGCTGCGCCGCCGGCACAGAACTGGTCAAAGGCTTCCGGGCCTGCCGCAATGGCCACACTGAAGCCCACTGGCGACCAGACCGAATAGCGCCCACCGGTCCATTCACCCATGGCAAGGATCTGCTGCCGGGACACGCCAAAGCCAATGGCTTTGGCCGGTACCGAAGTCACCGCGAACAAGCGGCGTTGCGTGGCATTCTCACCCAGGCTGGACACCATCCAGTCACGCACGCGGCGGCCATGCGCCAGCACTTCGCTGGTGGTGAAGCTCTTGGAAACCAGCACAATAACGGTGCTGGCGGGTTTCAGCCGGGGCAACAGCCGTTCCCGTTCAAGCGCATCGACCGAGCTGAGGAAATGAACGGCCGGGGCATGCGGGCCACGAGGCAAGGCTTCGTACAGTAGTTTTGGCCCAATCAGCGAACCTCCGATGCCGACGTGCACGATATCGGTGATCGGTTGTTCCGGCTGCCCGGGCAGATGGCCTGAATGCAGATCGGCGGCGAACCGCTGCATCATTTGCAGCGACGACTGGCACGATTCAGCTTCAACCCCCGGCAACTGGTCCGCGAAAGAGCGGCAACGCCACAGATGATGCAGCACCGGCCGTGATTCGGTGTTGTTGATGGTATCGCCGCGGAACAGGCGCTCCCTCTGCTCGGCCACGCCCGACTGCTCAGCAAGCTGCAGCAGCATGGAAAAGCTCTCCGCATCGATTCTGACCCGGGAAAAATCCAGCACCAAGCCTTTGTATTTCCGTGAAAAGATTTCGAAACGATTGGGTTCGTCGAGGAACAGTGTGCGCAGCTCAGGAAGTGTTTTGTTGCTTTTTTGCAACATCATCAGGGTTTGATGCGGAAATTTCTCGGCGGGCATGAGGCTTGAGTACCTGGGTTGCGCGACTCTTGCCAGTTTACCTGAAGTGGGCTTGTCGTCCAGCCAATGGATCTGGCCGCTTCGGACTGTATCGGAGAAGCCGGCCAGAACCGCCGGAAGCCGCATTCTGGCTGGGTTTTTCAGAAGCAAAAGTCCGCTGTGGTGAAAACTTTTCCTTGGCCCAAAAAAAAACCTCTCCCGGTTAAGGGAGAGGTAGGCTTTTGGAGTGATGTACCCGTCTTTCGCGCCCTGCGATCTCGGTCAACGTTGCAGTTTTACCAAGATTGGTGGTAATAATACCACTCTTGGGCAAGAATGCAACACCCTGATTGACTTTCTGCACTTTCGCCACATTTCTCGCCAGAAATCGTTTTGGGTACGTCTCCAAAGTCGCCTGGTACCTGCCCAGGTTCTTCCATCCTCCCGGTGCTGTGAGCTCTAATCGAGATTCACTAATTTACTCCCGAAGAATATAATTGTCGCCGCACGCCCCACCTGGTATCGCGCTGGTAGCCGATCCAAAGGGCACACCGATGGGCCAGGACAATCGGCCCTGACCAAGGCCCGGCCTGAAGCAGGCATTGAATGAAGCACCCCGAAACACCCACAGGTTTCAAGCTGCCAGGCTGTCCCGGCCCTCGCGATCCATCCCATCCGGGAACTGGAAAGACCGGGCCGGGCTGGTTTGTGGCACTTTGCGCCATGGCCCTGTTGGCCTGGAGCATGCAGGGCGCCGCAAGCTGGTTCAAACCGCACAGCGACATCGGGCTCAGCCAGTCCAGCAAATTCGAGCCAGCGCACACCCCCCGGACTGCCTGGCCGGAAAGCTCGCACGCCACGCGACTGGAGAGCAAGCCGGATCCATTGGCCCTGCCCGCTGCAGGCACAACGTCATCCGAACCGGGCGCCACTCACGCAGCTTTTGCCGAATCACCGGGTACCCGTAACGACCGCCAGGCACTGGCGCTCCCGGCCATCCGCGCACCGCCCCTTACAAACCCCTCCACGTAATTCATCTTTTTACGATCAATCGCGCCGAGCCTTTTCAGGCCCGGCGCATTTGCCCATGCGGACCCGGTCCGATGGGTATTGGAGGTTTGAAATGACAGAAAGCAATACTGCGCCGGGACAGGATACCTCCCGGAGCACCATGCCGGCCGATACCAACTCCAGGAATTCCGGCTTCGCCGGTCCGGCCAGCAGCAGAAAAGCGGTTGAGCACGAAGGCTCGCTGCTGTCACATCTGCTCTATGGGTTGGGAACACTGTTGTTTGTCTTGCCCTTGTTCCTGCCAGGTGTATCGATGTTCTGGCTAACCATTGCGTATGGGAGTTTGATCGGCGGACTGGCCATCGGGTTGGTGTTCTGGGCGCTTATCGGCAGCCTGAAGAACCGGCGGCGCAGAATCTGACTTCATCCGATACGGTACGGTGTGTGGAATTTCCCGTCGATTCCACACGCCTGAATTGCACTCTTACCGCAGGGCCTGAACCGGCTGGCCCTGCAGTTTTTTCTGCCATTCGGCGGCCCGGCCCCGGCCCGGAATCTCGAATTCGGGTTCCAGCTCCAGCAATGGAACCAGCGCAAATGCACGCTCGTGCATGTACGGGTGCGGCACAACCAGGCCGGGTTGGTTGATCACCTGTTCCCCATATGTGAGCAGGTCAAGGTCA
>CBFGWJ010000419.1:0-2781 GCA_965652335.1 uncultured Gammaproteobacteria bacterium
CCAATCCCTCGGGCGATGGCTACAGCGCTGGCATGTGCCTGGCCTGTGCTGACTTTCCCGGGCCGCAACAGGCACTGGCGCACTACCTGCAGCAACTGGGTGGCCTGAACCCTGCCGCCATTTGCATCGCCGCTGCCGGCCCGGTGCTGGGTTTACCGGGCGAGGAAAGCGTTCGCATGACCAATCATCCCTGGCACGTCGTTGCCGGGGAGCTGAGCCGGTTTTACGGGAGCATTCCGGTGCGCCTGCTGAATGATTTTGCCGCGGTGGCCTGGAGTGTGCCGCTGCTGGCGGAAGCTGATGTCAGCGCCATTGGCCAGGCGGACTGCCTGCCGGATTCACAGGCCGATTACACAGTAGGATTGATTGGCCCGGGCACCGGCCTGGGCGTTTCCGGGCTGATGTTTCGCGACGGCCGGTATTACCCCATCGCTGGCGAAGGCGGGCACGTGGGGCTGGCGCCCGAGAACCCGCGGCAGGTTGAAGTGTGGCGGGCACTCCATGAGTTGCTTGGACCGGATCAACGGATTTACCAGGAGCGGCTGTTGTCGGGGCCGGGTGTCGAAGACCTCTACCAGGTCATGGGCCAGCTGCACGACCAGCCGGTCGAACGCATTGAAGCAGCGGCCATATTCCAGCGCGCTGCTGCCGCAGCCGACCCGGTTGCCGCTGCCACGATTTCCCTGTTTTTCGAAGTGCTGGGACAGGCTGCCGGCAACCAGGCGCTGACCATCGGCGCATTCCACGGCGTCTTCATAGCGGGCGGTATCGTGCCGCGCTATCCGGACCTGTTGCTGGCCAGCCGGTTTCGCGCCGGGTTTGAAAACAAGGGCGCTTATCGCGCCTTGATGGAATCCATTCCGACCTTGCTGATCGAGCACCCCCAACCCGGATTGCTGGGCGCAGCATTTTTCGCGCGACGAATGAGGCTGGCTGGTACGCTGACCTGATGAACAGCCATACCATCGCGTGGGAAACCAGTGCATTGCCGCAGGTGCCTCGCGCCGGCGTGGTCATGCATTTCAGCTCGTTGCCGTCGCCATACGGGATCGGCGATATCGGCGATGCCGCGCAGACTTTCCTGCGGCAGCTCAAAGACCTTGGGCTGGCTGTGTGGCAGTTCCTGCCCACCGGCCCGACGGCCTATGGCGATTCGCCTTACCAGCCACTGTCTGCCTTTGCCGGCAATGAACTGCTCATCGGCCCGGAGCCCCTGTTGCGTGACGGGTTGTTGGTTGGGAAGGACCTGCGGGAACTGGAGTGCCCGCATCCCGGCGGTGTTGATTTCGGGCGGCTGATTCCACGCAAGCAGCATCTGTTGCTCAGGGCGGCGGAGCGGTTCGAATCACGCGCCAGCGCCGGGCTGCGCGCCGGGTTCGCCGCATTCCTGGAACAGCACGGCAACGCCTGGCTGGACGATTATGTGGAATACCGTGTACTGAAAACCCTGCATGCGGAACAGCCCTGGCCGCAGTGGGATGCTGCATACAGGCAACGCTCGCCGGTGGCCATGGCGGCTTTTCGGGAACAGCATGCCGAACGGTTGCAGCGGTTGCGCATCATCCAGTTTTTTTTCCACCGGCAATGGCTCGTATTGCGTAAGCAGGCTGAAGCACTCGGAATCCGGCTGTTTGGCGACATGCCGATCTACATCGCGCTCGACAGCGCCGATGCCTGGGCCCAACCGGGGTTGTTGCTGCTGGACCACGAAGGCAAGCCGTCCCACGTTGCCGGCGTGCCACCCGATTATTTCAGCGAGGACGGGCAACTCTGGGGCAACCCCTTGTACGACTGGGCCGCGCATGAACGCCAGGGTTATGCCTGGTGGATCGCACGTACCCGCCATGCCCTGAAGCTGTCTCACCTGCTACGCGTGGATCATTTTCGTGGTTTCGAGTCTTATTGGGCGGTGCCCGCCGAAGAAACGACGGCACGGAACGGTGAATGGCTGCGCGGGCCGCGGGACGGGTTGTTCAACTGCCTGGAGAACGCCCTGGGCAGGTTGCCTATTGTCGCCGAGAACCTGGGCGTCATTACCCCGGAAGTCGAAGCGCTGCGGTTGCGACATCGGATGCCCGGCATGACCGTGCTGCAGTTCGCGCTGGCCGACGCGGAATTCGAGATTGCTTCCATTGTTGCGGACTGCGTCTGCTACACAGGCACGCACGACAATGACACCAGCCTGGGCTGGTTCAATGGCGGCACCAACGATACCCGCAGTGCGGCGGAGCTGCTCGTCACGCAAAAGCGCGTGCTGGACCTGACGGGTGGAAGCCCAGGTACAGTGCACACTGGGCTCATCCGGCTGGCACTCAATTCAAAGGCCAGGCTGGCCATGGCGCCGATGCAGGATTTCCTCGGGCTTGGTTCGGAAGGCCGCTTGAACATTCCGGGTACCACCTTGAACAACTGGCGCTGGCGCATGGCGGTGGATGCGCTGGATGCAGCCACCTTCGAACGCATCAGCCGGTTGCTGCGCGACTCGTCGCGGGCCTGAAACTTGCCGGAACCAGGCTGGCGCGAGGGCGTGCCGGGCCGGACCAGGCCCGTTTACTCAAATGCAACGAATTGCGGGTAGTATGGAAGCATGAACACAGAGCTGGATTTCATCGAGGAACGAAGGGTCAAGCGGTTGACCACCGAAACCCTGGCGCTGATCCTGGCCGGCGGGCAGGGATCGCGGCTGTTTGAACTGACGCGTTGGCGCGCCAAGCCGGCTGTCTATTTTGGCGGCATGTTCCGCATCATCGATTTCACCCTGTCCAACTGCATCAATTCCGG
>CBFGWJ010000420.1:0-2755 GCA_965652335.1 uncultured Gammaproteobacteria bacterium
GGCTGCAACAGGTCAGCCTTGGTAAACACCAGCCAGCGAGGCTTGTCCAGCAGGCTGGGGTCAAAACGTCCCAGCTCGGTCTCCAGCTGCCGCACCTGCTCCGCGCAGTCCACCTGCTCGTCCAGGGGAGCCAGGTCTACCAGGTGCAACAGCAGCCGGGTTCGCTGCAGGTGTTTGAGAAACTGGATTCCCAGCCCTGTGCCTTCGGCTGCTCCTTCGATCAGCCCGGGAATGTCGGCGATAACAAAACTTCGCTCCGCATCGATGCGGACCACGCCCAGGTTGGGATGCAGGGTCGTGAAAGGGTAATCAGCCACTTTTGGCCTGGCAGAGGAAACCGAACCAATCAGCGTGGACTTGCCCGCGTTGGGAAACCCGAGCAGGCCCACATCGGCCAATACCTTGAGTTCGAAATGCAATTGATGGGCTTCGCCGGCCTCGCCCGGAATGGTTTTGCGCGGCGCGCGATTGGTGGAACTTTTGAAATGCACGTTACCGAGGCCGCCGCGGCCGCCCTGGGCAACCAGCAGCTGCTGGCCATGTGAAGTTATATCACCCACCAGGTCGCCGGTTTCCGCGTCCGTCACGATGGTTCCGAGCGGAACCCGAATGAATATGTCTTCGCCGCTCTTCCCGGTTTTTTGCCGTCCGGAACCACGCTCGCCATTGCTGGCCTTGAATTTGCGCTGGTGGCGAAAGTCCACCAGGGTGTTGAGGCCGGAATCACCCTGCAGGTAAACACTCCCGCCACGACCGCCATCGCCGCCATCCGGACCACCGAAAGGAACGAATTTTTCGCGCCTGAAGGAAGCCGAGCCATCACCGCCCTTGCCGGCAATCACTTCAACTGTGGCTTCATCAACAAATTTCATGGTTTCAGTCTCTCAGGCTGGCCGTATTTCAACAAGCCGTAAATTTTCATCCCGCCATAAAAAAACCCCGCCGGGGCGGGGTTTTCGGTCAACGATGGATAACGCTCAGGCGTTTTCGACGTTGACGAATTTCCGTTTGGGGCTGCCCTTGGTCACGAATTTGACCTTGCCGTCAGCCAATGCGAACAGCGTGTGGTCGCGGCCGACGCCCACATTGTCGCCGGCATGGAAACGGGTTCCGCGCTGCCGCACCAGGATGTTGCCGGCTTCAACGGCTTCGCCGCCGAAACGCTTGATGCCCAGGAATTTAGGGTTGGAATCGCGACCGTTACGTGTACTGCCGCCTGCTTTCTTGTGTGCCATGGATGCAAATCCTCCGCGCTGTCAGGGGCCGTTCAGGCCTGGATCCCGGTAATTTCGATCTGGGTGTAGTACTGGCGATGGCCAGCGCGCTTCATGTGGTGTTTGCGGCGCTTGAATTTGATGATCTTGATCTTGTCATGACGACCGTGATCAACCACCACTGCGGTCACTTTGCCACCTTCCAGCAGCGGGGTACCGACTTTGACATCTTCGCCTTCACCGACCATCAGCACCTGGTCGAGTTCGACCGTAGCGCCCTTTTCGGCTTCGATTTTTTCAACTTTCAACTTGTCGCCGGTGGCAGCGCGGTACTGCTTGCCGCCGGTTTTGAATACTGCGTACATGGGAATCGAGCTCCGGGTTAAGAACGGCCCTACAAAAGGGCGAGAATGTTAGCTGCTTTGGCTTCCCGGGTCAACCCGGAACCGGGGAAATTCGGTCAGGGCTGGCACCACATACGCATCAGGCGGTTGTAGACCTTGTTGGCCAGCCGCTCCTGCGGGCTGCCGGCGGCCACGTCCTGCACCCAGCGGGTCAACTGGCTGATATCACTGAAAATTTCCCGCCTGGCATCATCCTGGATGCGGCTTTCCGCCACCGTCACAGCTGCCAGCCTGGAGCCGCGGGTCACCGGATTGACCCGGTGCAGGGTTCCGGCGGAATAGCACACGGCCTGGCCGGCAGGCAGTTTGACGCTCACAGGCTCGCCATAAAGGCTGTTGATCACCAGTTCACCACCCTCATAATCTTCGGGCGCGGACAGAAAAATCGTGGTGGAGATGTCGCCGCGGGCTGGCGGCTCCCCGGCCAGCAACGGGTGGTCCAGATGATCGCCGTAATGCATGCCGACGTCATAACGGTTGATGGTCATGGGCCGGACGATTCGCGGCACCGCCAGGATACGGTACTGCGGATGGCTAACGAGGCGTTCGTGCACCAGTTTCTGCACTTCCTGGATGGCCGGATCAGCCGGGTTGCCCTGCAGGTTGTTTTTCACGCTGCGAGAACCCGGGCCGGCCGTCTGCTTGCCGTCAAGGAACTGGGCCTTGGCCAGAAGGCCGCGAATGTGCTGGCATTGTTCGCTATTCAGCAGGTCAGGAATGATGAACATGGTTGCTCCGAAGATCAGGTCCTGAACCAGCCGGTGATGGCATAACGGGCGCCAGTGGCAAAGGCTGCCACCGGCGAAACGCAATGCTCCGTCGGCACCCGGAACAGGTTGATGGTATTGAATGCGGGCATCAGGGTTCTCACCACCTGCCCCTCGCTGTCGAGAATCTGCAGCAGCCCGCCCCAGTCGGCCTGCCAATCGCGGCTGAGATTGATCACGTACGCACACAAGCGGCCGTGTTCCTCATTCAGGTCATTGTGGCGGCGAAGGAAATGGCCGGCCACGTATCGGGTAGCCTGGGCGTCCGCACGGCGGATTTGCGCATACCCGGTGATCCGCCGGAATGCATCCAGCCACTCCCTGCTGTTGATCTGCTCGATCACCCGATGCAGCACCAGTTCGGGGTGAC
>CBFGWJ010000421.1:0-2754 GCA_965652335.1 uncultured Gammaproteobacteria bacterium
TTCTTCATCATTTTCTGCATCTGCGCATGTTGCTTGAGCAGGCGGTTGATGGCCTGGACTTCCAGCCCGGATCCTTGCGCGATGCGTTTCTTGCGGGAACCGCGAATGATGTCGGGGAAACGGCGCTCCTGCGGGGTCATCGAATTGATCAGGGCAATCATGTGACGGGTGTGCTTGTCATCCACCTGTGCTTTCATGGGCGCGGACAACTGACCCATGCCCGGCAGTTTGTCCATGAGGCTGCCAATTCCACCCATGTTCTGCATCTGCTCCAGCTGGGCGCGGAAATCTTCCAGGTCAAAGCCACGGCCCTTGCGCATCTTGTTGACCAGTTTCTGCGCCTTTTCCTGGTCGACTTTCTTCTGGACATCCTCCACCAGGCTGAGCACGTCACCCATGCCCAGGATGCGCGAGGCAATACGATCCGGGTAGAACGGCTGCAAGGCATCGGTTTTTTCGCCCACGCCGATGAACTTGATGGGCTTGCCGGTGATCTCGCGCACGGACAGCGCCGCACCGCCACGGGCATCACCATCGGTCTTGGTGAGGATCACACCGGTCAGTGGCAAGGCGGCATCAAACGCGGCCGCGGTATTGGCGGCATCCTGGCCGGTCATGCTGTCAACCACGAACAGGGTTTCATGCGGCTTCACAGCCTGGTGGATGCGCCGGGCCTCGTCCATCATCGCTTCATCGACATGCAGGCGGCCGGCGGTGTCGATCAGCAGCACATCGATCATTTTCTCGCGTGCCTGTTTGAGCGCGTTCAGGGCAATCGATGCCGGTTCCTGGCTGGTATCGGAGGGATAGAATTCTGCGCCCACCTGCGCAGCCAGGGTTTGCAGCTGCTCAATGGCAGCCGGCCGGTACACGTCGCAACTGGCCACCATGACGCGCTTGTTGCGTTCGCTGATCAACTGCCGGGCGAGTTTGGCCGTACTGGTGGTTTTTCCCGAACCCTGCAGGCCTGCCAGCATCACCACCACCGGCGCCTGCGCGCGAAGGTCCAGTTGCTCGTTCTGCGAACCCATGATGCTGACCAGTTCTTCGTGAACCAGTTTGATCAGCGTCTGAGCTGGTGTCAGGCTCTGCAAAACCTCCTGGCCCGTGGCCTTGGCGGTGATGTCACGCAAGAACTTTTGCACTACCGGCAATGCCACATCCGCTTCGAGCAGGGCGATGCGCACTTCACGCAGGGTTTCCCGAATGGCGTCCTCGGTCAGCCGGCCGCGTCCCGAGAGTCTTTGCAAGCTGTGTGTCAGCTTGTCACTGAGTGATTCAAACATGAGCCTTTCCGCAGGGTATGAGTCGGGTATTATAGCTGTAGTGAGTATTGGGTTGCTTTCAACTTTGCCGGGAAATATCACAGCCGATGTACCATGACCTGAGCCTGATGATCGCCATGGGATTGTATTTCCTGGCCAGTGCCCTGCTGTACCGGTGGGCTGGCAGCCAGGCAAAAACCACCCGCCGGGCGGCCATCGGCTGCACCATTGCCGGAGCGCTGTTCCATGCCCTGGCCTTTTGGCATCACTGGGTGGAGCCCGGGCAACCTGATGTCAGCCTGCTCAGCCTGATGTCCCTGTGTGCGCTGGTCATCGTTGTGTTGCTGTGCGTTTCAGTCCTTGCCCGCAACAGCCTGTTTGATGCCGGCCTGGTGACCTTGCCGCTGACAATATTGATCCTGTTGGTGGAATGGCTCGTACCAACCCGGCCAATACCCCTGGACCATGCATCCACCGGAACCAGCATTCACATCATCAGCTCGGTATTGGCATTTGGCTTTCTCAGTATCGCCAGCGTTTATGCCATGTTTGCCGCGCTGATCGACCACTTCCTGAGATCCCACCACTTGAACGCGTTGGTGCGCTCTCTACCACCACTGGAAATACTCGAGCGGTTGTTATTCCGCCTGATTGCCGTCGGCTTTATCCTGCTGTCGCTGTCACTGGCCAGCGGCCTGGCGTTTGTCTCTGACCTGTTCGCCCAGCATCTGGTCCACAAAACAAGTCTGTCCATACTGGCCTGGCTGGTGTTCGGACTGCTGTTGTTTGGCCGTTGGCGTTATGGGTGGCGCGGCAGGAAAGCCGTTCGCCTCTGTCTTGCCGGGATTGCGCTGCTACTACTCTCATACTTTGGCAGCAAACTGGTGCTGGAAAACCTGTTGGGGCGCAGTTGGCGAACGTGAAGGCGCACAAAGTATCGCACCTGTGGTATCCGCGTGTTCCCGCCCGCCATATGACTTGGCTGAAAACCCTATCTGCAAAGCTTGCGGGGTTACAATGCACGTGACACACGCTGGACCCGGAACCTGAACCCATTTGAACGAACTGCCGCTCAGTACGCTGTACATCATGCTTGGAGTGCTGCTGGTCCTGTCCGGATTCTTTTCCGGCTCGGAAACTGGGCTGATGGCACTGAATCGGTATCGCATGCGCCACCTGGCGAATACCGGACACCATGGTGCACGGCTGGCGCAAAAGCTGTTGCGCAAGCCTGACCGGCTGATAGGCCTGATACTGCTGGGCAATAACCTGGTCAATATTCTCGCAGCCGCCATCGCGACCATCATCGGCATTCGCTTGTTCGGCAACAACGGCGTGTGGATCGCGTCACTGGCACTTACAGTCGTGGTACTGATATTTTCGGAAGTCACACCAAAAACCGTTGCCGCGCTCAACCCGGAACGCATCGCCTATCCTGCTTCGTATCCGCTTTCACTGCTGTTGACGGTTCTGTATCCGGTGGTCTGGA
>CBFGWJ010000422.1:0-2753 GCA_965652335.1 uncultured Gammaproteobacteria bacterium
ATTCGGGTGGCCGGAGTGGTGGGCAGCATTGGGGAACCCGGCGGCGGAACATGGTGACGTGGTGTGGCGTTTGCGGCTGCCGCGGTTGGCCGCGGCCTGGTCCGTGGGCGCCCTGTTGTCCCTCTCGGGCTGCCTGATGCAGGTGTTGCTGCGCAATCCGCTGGCTGACCCATATGTGCTGGGCGTATCGGGCGGTGCTGCCTTTGCCGCCTTGCTCGGCATGTCGCTCGGCGTGACGGCCAATTTCGTGCCTGGCCTGGCGCTGCTGGGCGCCATGTTTTCCGTGTTGCTGGTGTTTGGACTGGCCCGTGGTGACGGGCCGTGGAGCAGCACGCGGCTGCTGCTCACCGGTGTGGTCACCGCTTCAGGTTGGGCGGCGTTGATCAGCCTCATCCTCGCGCTGGGCTCAGACAGCAGCCTGCGCGGCATGCTCTTCTGGCTGATCGGCGACCTGGGCTATGCCAAGGCACCGCTCTGGACATTCGTGACGCTTGCGCTGGCGTTTGGCGTTTGCCTGGCGCTGGCGCGCAGCCTGAATGTTCTGGCCATGGGTGAATCCACCGCGCGCCTGCTGGGCGAATCCACCGAGCGTCTGCTGTGGTTACTGTACCTGCTGGCTTCGGTACTGACGGCCACCGCAGTATCGATCGCCGGCAGCGTAGGTTTCGTCGGCCTGATCGTACCCCACCTGGTCCGCTTGCTGGTAGGTACCGACCATCGGCGGCTGCTACCCGCCGCCACACTGTTTGGCGGCCTGTTCCTGGTGGTGGCTGACACTCTGGCCCGCACGGTGCTGGCGCCAAGGCAGTTACCGGTAGGCGTCATCACCGCGCTGCTGGGCGTGCCGCTCTTCCTGTTGTTGTTGCATCGTGCCAGGCTGAAGTGAAATGTACCCGCCTCGATGACTGAAACCTTACCCACAATACTGGTTTGCCGCCAGACCGACATATCCATCGCAGCCATATCCGTGGTGAAGAACCTGGACGTGGAGCTTCGGTCCGGTGAGTTCTGGGCACTGCTGGGGCCCAATGGCTCGGGCAAGACCACGTTGCTGAACAGCCTGGCTGCCCTGCGGCCCATAGATGCTGGCCGGGTGGAACTGGATGGTGCGGATATCCATACCCTGCCGCGCCGCCAGCTTGCCCGGAAGCTGGGCATGCTGCAGCAGCATTCCAACTATTACTTTGACTCCAGCGTCATTCAGGCGGCTCTCACCGGCCGGCATCCGCACCTGGGTTTGTGGGGTCGCGAAAGCCCTGCGGATTACGAGTTGGCCACGGAGGCGCTGCGCAAGGTGGACCTGGAAGGCTTTGACCAGCGTGCCGTCACCAACCTGTCGGGCGGAGAGTCCAGGCGACTGGCTTTCGCCAGCCTGCTGGTACAGCAAACCCCGGTGATGCTGCTGGATGAACCCAGCAACCACCTGGATCTCAGGCATCAGGTAAGCATCATGCAGATGGTTCACGAGCACAGTGTGCAGCGAGGAGGAATTGCCCTCGCCGCCATGCACGACATCAACCTGGCCATGGCGTTCTGCAGCCATGTCATGTTGTTGCTGGGAAACGGTGAATGGCGCGCGGGCCCGGTCAGGGAAGTACTGACGGCAGCCAACCTGGAGCGAACGTTTTCCTGCCCCATCGATACGGTGCGGGGCAAGGAAGGCCTGCGTTTCTATCCGCTGACCGGAGCTTCGGGGTCAGAGTGAGCTGTGCCGGAGTCAATGCCTGCCAACGGAAACGTCCGGCAGATTTATTCTGGCACTTTACTCTGACCTCCCAACTCAGCGCTTTCGGCCTGCAATCGTTGTTGGTACAGGTTGCCCAGGCGCCAGGCGCCCCAGGTCCACAGACCCATGACGGGCAGGTAGGCGAGTGCGACCTGGCCCAGCCCCATGCCGGTAGCCGTCAGGCCTTTGAACAGCCATGAAGCGGCAACATCACTGCCGCGGTATATGGCCGTGTCGATGAAATTCTTGCTCTTGTATTTGGTCTCCCGGTCCACGACGGTGAACAGCATCTCCTTGGAGGGCCCGAGAATGCCGTAATTCATCGAGCGCTGCAGCACCTGCACCGCAGCAAACAGGACCAGGCCCAGCGTGCTTCCCAGCAGCACGAAGCCACAGGCCAGTATCAGGGGAACGCCCAGCAAAGTGCGCGGCATGCCCAGTGTCTTGATCAGCCTGGAGGTAATGAAGAACTGCAGGCAGAACGCGATGATCTGCACGGAATAATCGATCCAGGCGAAAAACACCGTACGCTCATTGAAGCCAATGATCCGTTCATCCACCAGCACTGCCAACCCGTTGTAGAGAAAGGTCGAAGTGAGATTGTGCAGCAGCATCATCAGGCAGGCGAACAGCAGGTATTCGGACTTGAACACCCGTATCGCGCCCTCCCAGACACTGCCGCCGATCTTGTCGCTGTGAGTATGCGTCACTTCCTGCTGGTACCGGCCCAGCACAACGGCCAGCAGCGTGGCCATCAGCAGGCAGGCCAGCGAGATGCCCATCACACCCTGTTCACCACTGGATTCGGCCAGCCCGGCGGTAACACGCGGGCCGATGATGGCGCCGATGCTGCCACCCGCCATGATGAAGCCGAACAACCTTTGTGCCTGGCCAGGCCGGAAAATATCGGCCATGAAGCTCCAGAAAACCGATACCACGAACAGGTTGAACACGCTCAGCCAGATATAAAAGCCACGCTGGATGGCTACCGGCGTATTGGCGCCATCAAAACTGAAGATGAAGAACA
>CBFGWJ010000423.1:0-2745 GCA_965652335.1 uncultured Gammaproteobacteria bacterium
CTGGTGGTTGCGAGTGAGTGCTAGGATACGGCATCGGCGGCTCATTCACTAAAACCAGAAAAGCAGGGAAAGCCCATGATCGACGATTCTTCAAGCATTTCGGGGAAGATTGAACAGATCGCACTGTCCCTTTCCGGCGGCGGTGTGCGCGCCCTGGGGTTTCACCTCGGCACCATGAGCATGCTGGACCGCCTCGGCCTGCTCACCCGCGTGGAAATCATTTCCGCCGTTTCAGGCGGCAGCATGGCCGGGCTCGGATATTGCCTGTCGCAGCGATTTGGTCGTCCGTTCCAGGACTTTTTCGACGACTTCTTCGAGTTCCTGCCGCAACTCAACATCCTGGAACAACTGCTGGCGAACATGACCGATCGTGCTCCGCCTTCCCCTTCCGGGCGCCGCGACATGATCACCGCGCTGGCCGACATCTACCACACCGAGTATTTCAACCGCTTTTTCGGCCAGTACGCGAAGGACGGCTCCGTCACCTTTGACATGCTGCTGGACGAACCGCGCAACGGCCACGTGCGCGAGATGATTTTCAACGCCACCGAGTTCAAGACCGGGTCGGCATTCCGTTTCCAGGTCAGCGATTACCGCTGCCTGATCGGCAATGGCAATGTCTCCATCTGCCGCAAGCACGCGCGGCAGATTCGCCTGGCGGACATCATGGCCGCTTCATCCTGTATTCCGGTGGGCATGGAGCCGCTGTTCTTTCCCGATGATTTCCACTGGCCGGATGACGCTCCGGTCAAAAGCAACCGCCCTTCTCCCAGCCGCCCCACCTGTGATGAAATTCGCGCCGCGCTGCTGCGCAACACCAACACCCACCAGCCCAATTTTGCGCTGATGGATGGCGGTGTTTACGACAACCAGGGCATCACCAGCACGCTGCTGGCCATCAACCGCAGGAAAAGCAGGATCATGGAGGTTGATACCCATGAGTGCGGCACCCGCATCGAGCACCGCGGCGATCCCTCATCGCATCACGAATGGGCCTACTGGATGGCCGGCAAGGTCACTCAGGGCAGCACCGTGCGGTTGTCGGTGGAGGTCAAGCCGGAAGACCTGGACCTGCTGATCGTTTCCGACACACCGGTGCGCAAGGCGTCGTTCTTTCCGCGCATACCCTATCCGGAAAGCAACGATCGCGTGCCCATCGGCCGGCTGGCCGAACCACCCCATGGCTTCATGGCCTGGCTGCAAAAGCTGTCGCTGGGGCGGCTCGACCGCATCGGCAAGATCATCATGGTGCTGTTGGGGCTGAGCGCAGCTCTCAATATCTACGATCTGTGGCAGCAGGAGTGGTTCACGCTCGAAGGCTGGAAGCCTTACGAGGGCTTCCTGTTCGACCTCAGCTGGATGCTGGTACAGATCGTCATACCGCTGGTCGTAATGCTGCTGTTGCTGGTGCTGATGATGGTGCTGAAGCGCAGCCGCAGCAAAACCGAGCACTCCCTGCAACACATCATTCCGCGGTGGAAACACAGTCCACGCAAATACCTGAACAAGTTGCGCGTGGGTACCCTCCTGACCATGGCGAGTTTGCGCGCGGGCTCGGTATCGGCGCTCACCTCCACCATCTACATGAACCGCATTCGCGGCCTGGGTTATTCTGCGGCCTACAGTCGCCCGGACCTGCACAACCGCGTGCTGGCCAATGAAATCTTCACGTTGCAGGATGCGCCGCAGGAAAATGATCCGCTGCACCTGGAGCTTACAGCGCGCCAGGCCTGGCCGCCACCGCCGGAGATGCGGCGCATCGTCGACAAGGCCGCCACCATGGCCACCAAGTTGTGGATCGAGCAGGATGAGGGCGATCCGCTCAACGACCTGGATTACCTGGTCGTCGGCGGCCAATGCACCATGTGCTACAACATCATGCGCTTTCTGTGGGATCGCTGCCGGCCGGGCGGAAAATTCGAACATGCCGAAACCGAGGAGATGTTCAACAACGCGATTCGCGAATGGCAGAAACTGATGGACGACCCTCTGTGCCTGCTGAACGACCGCAAGCGCCGCAGCCGGCTGCCGGAACTGAACCGGCAGGTTGCCGAATCTTTGTCGCAAGGGTTGTAGGAGGGGCTTCAGCCCCGACCCGCCAGACCCGTTCCGGTCGGCGCTTTCGCGCCTCCTAAATGGGCGCATGTTCGCAGGAGGGGCTTCAGCCCCGACTTGCCGGGGCCGCCAAAAGCGCCGCCGGCGGGCGCCGGACATTCCACACCAGCCCCAGCCTTTCAAAGCCGCAGATCACCCAGTAGAACATGTCGATTTCCCACCAGCGGAAACCGGCGCGGGCCGATACCGGGAAACGGTGGTGGTTGTTGTGCCAGCCCTCGCCGAACGTCAGCAATGAGACCAGCCAGTGGTTGGTGGACTGGTCTTCGGTGGCAAAGCGCCGGTAGCCGAATTTGTGGCAGACGTAGTTCACGGCTGAGCTCTGGTGCAGCAGGAGCATGGCGCCGAACAATACGCCAATCGCCATGCCGGAAAAGCCGCCAATGAGGTAGGCCATGCCGCACAGCACGAATCCGGGCAGCAGTGAGTGCCGGTGCAGCCACATGAGTTCCGGATAGCGCGTCAGCCAGGGCACGGAACCGCAGATCTCGGCGTCGTTGTACCGGCTGTCCAGGTGGCTGCCAAACCAGCTGTTCCAGAAACCGTGCAGTGGCGTGTGTGGGTCATCCTGGCAATCGGCATGCTGGTGGTGGAATCGATGCTTGCCGGCAAACCGGATCGGGTCGCCGA
>CBFGWJ010000424.1:0-2742 GCA_965652335.1 uncultured Gammaproteobacteria bacterium
TGGTTGCCTACGCCACTGTGGCCCTGGCGTTCCTGGTGCTGCGTCACCGGGAACCGGACATGCCCCGCCCGTTCCGCGTTTCCCACGGTCGCGCCGTGGGTTGGGGCGCCCTGGTCCTGGCATTGGCCATCACCGTCCTGTATTTGCCCGGCAGCCCGTCCGCGCTGCTGTGGCCCTACGAATGGGCCATTGTGCTGGCCTGGGCCCTGCTGGGCCTGGTGTTTTACCTGCGCGCATCGTGGAAGCACGGCGACGAATGCAGGAGCATCATGCAACAGGAAATTACGCGGTCAGCGTAAGACATCCCACTACTCCACGGCGGATTGAATGACATGTGCACCAGTGACCTTTAACAGTCACTAGGGAGCGCCCGCAGCGTCCAGCCAACCTTCAATCGTGAGATCAGACGTGCTGCCATGGCCCGGAAGGGGAAGCACTGCATACTGCTCCATCAGCGCCACCATGGCATCGAGACGGTCTTTCGGTTCGTACAGGCCAAGTACCTCCACCAGGCTGTCCACAATCATCTGCCGATCCAGGCCGCTGCTTACCTCGATGCCACGCACACTCGCTGCGGCAAGGATCTGGTCATAAACGGCCTCCAGTGCTGGCCTGAGGGTCTGGTGGAGTGGGTCCAGATTGTCGTCGTCCTGCCGGGTGCCCTGTTCCCAGGCGTGCCAGAGAAAATGGCTGCCCTGCGCGCAGGTCACCCGATCATACACACTGTCATAGTCACCACCGGGCTGCTGGAAAAACCAGGAAGTATCCGAACAGGAGTGATGGGAAATCCTGTCGGCGTAGGAATGCAAAAACACACCCAGCTTGGCAAAGCCAACCTGGTGGGGAGCAACGTAATCCTGGAAACTGCGATCCGAGGCCACGACCGTGCCTCGGGCATCCTGGTTCACAACCAGCCTTCCCAGCGAAGATGAGAACGGTATCTGCAGGCGGGTGATTCCGGCGGCAAAGAAGCTTTGCGGGCTTTTGAGGACGAGATCCCGCACTTCACAGCGCCTGGTTGCATGCTTCGCGGCGGAATTGGTCACCAGCAGGCCCGCCACACAGGCATCCGCCCTGCGATCGAGCGCCCAGTCCCTCAGGTTGTTCACCAGCGGTTCGTAGTTCGCATTGGCTGGAGCCAGATAATCAGCGGGAAACGCCACGGCCGGGGGTGCTTCGCCAGTGGGTGAGAATCGCGCATGCAGGTGCAACAACATGCCACCCGACTCATCATTGAATTTATACACACCGTTCATCACCGGGGTGAGGGCAAGGCAGTACCTGGGCATCGTTTGGCCCCACTCCGCGCGGCAGTGCGCGATGTCGGCGTCAGCCAGCATCTGGAAGCCATCCTGGTCGAACGGGGTGTACTCCGACTGGTCCGTGGCCTCGTTGTAAATCATGACCTGGTACGCCTGCCAGGGCGAGTAGCCGATCAGCTGCGCCATCAGATAGGTCGAGTCGCTGTGCAACAGGCTGCGTCCGCCAATAATGCTGTTGCCTCCGGTCAGGCCGCTCAGGCTGTCAGCCGTTGCTACAATGCGGCATGTCAACTGATCTCCGGGCGACAGGTTGCTGGTTCGGCAGAATTCCTCAACGCCAATGCAGTTGCGAACGATTTCCAGGCCCGAATCGGGCGCGTTGTAGCACACATCAACCCCGAAAGCCGATGCCTGCGGCGCTGGCAGCAACCACAGGCACAGCGCCAACGCCGCACCCAGGCAGCCACGAGCCAATAACGAAAAATTTCCAGCGCAAAATGGATGAACTGCCTTAACCTGGCTCATAGTGAATCCTGATTGTTGTTGATGGCCGCTAACCGCCGTTTTGCCGGCACTGGTAGAGTATTCGCGCTGGCCTGGCGCAATACGACTGGTACAACTGACAGTCTTGTGTCGGCCTTGCACGAGAAATTCCCGAGAGACTGGAGGATCCGCTATCCGGCGCCGTCAAACCGGGTTACGCAAACCTGCCGCCAAAGGACGGACCCATCCCGATGCTTGAACTGAAAAACGTCAGCAAGTCGTTCCATGACGGCGAAAGCGAACTGCAGGTCCTGCGGGGTATCGACCTGGAACTGCAGGCGGGCCACAGTCTGGCTCTGCTGGGCGCCAGTGGCAGCGGGAAAAGCACCCTGCTGCAGGTGGCAGCCGGCCTGGATGAGCCGGATGAAGGTGAAGTCCGCATGCTCGGGCAACGGCTGCGCGCCATGCCGGAGCGGCAACTGGCCAGGTTTCGCCGCCGGCACCTGGGATTTGTGTTCCAGCAATTCAATTTGCTGCCAGGCCTGGATGTGCGGGACAACCTGCTGTTCCAGCGCCGCCTGAACCGGATGCCGGACCAGGACCCCTGGGTGGACGACCTGGTTGCGGGCCTGGAGCTGGGTGACATCCTGCAACGTCGTGTCGAAGTGCTTTCCGGCGGCCAGCAGCAACGGGTTGCCATCGCGCGGGCGCTGGCGCATGTGCCTGACCTGGTATTTGCCGACGAACCTACCGGCAACCTCCACGATACCCTCAGCCGCCAGGTGATGCGGATGTTCGCGCGGCTGGTCGAGGAATCGGGTTCGGCGCTGCTGATGGTCACGCACAACCGCGAGATGGCTTCGTTCACGCAGCGTCAACTGATGCTGAGAGAAGGGCATTTGCATGGTATTGCTGCCAACCCTGTTTAGCCACTACCGGCGACACCCGGTGCAGGGCCTGTTCCTGCTGGCCGGGATTGTCATCGCCAACGTTTTGC
>CBFGWJ010000425.1:0-2695 GCA_965652335.1 uncultured Gammaproteobacteria bacterium
GCATTGCCATTGCGGTGAATGTGATGGATTCGGATTACCTCGAAGCCCAGCACATCGACCAGATCAAGGATGTGATCGACAAATCGCCGGGCACCAGTTTCACCCTGCTGAACAAGATGCAGAATGCCTACAGCATGCGCGGCCTGAGTTCGCAAACCGAGGGCGCGGCGGGTGATCCGTCCATCCTCACCGTCACCGACGATGTCGTGATCGCCAAAGATTATCTCAAAGGCGCGGAATTTTTTGACCTCGAACGCGTTGAAGTCCTGCGCGGTCCTCACGGTACGTCCTTCGGCCGCAACGCCACGGCCGGCCTGATCCATTTGATCAGCAATCGCCCCACCCGCGAAACCGAATCCTTCATCCGCGCCGGTTTCGGTAACTACGGCCACCAGGAAGCCGACGGCTACCTCAACAGTGCTTTCGGCGCCAATGGCGCCGCTCGCTTGGCCGTGCACTACACCAAGCACGACGGTTACACCCGCGATGTGATCCGCAATGTTGACCTGGCCGAAGAGGAAAACATCAGCCTGCGTGGCTCGTTGCTGTTCAACCCGCGTGACGACCTGGAAATCTACCTGAAAGCCGAATACAGCCGCGACGACGACGGCGCGCCGGTGCGCCAGCCGATCAACTGCACCGATCCGCAAGAGGAATACACCAACTTCATCGACCCCTGCTCGCCGTGGGCAACGGCAGGCTCGGCGTACGCGGGCTCAGATGACACCACCGGCACGGTATACAACCCGGGTGAGGAGTTTTTCCTGGAACGGGAAATCTGGAACCTGACCGGACAGGTGTTCTGGAATATCAACGATGCGCTGACCCTGACTTCCATCAGCGGCTTCATCGACGGCAGCGGCGGTTACAACATGGATACAGCCGGCACACCCCGCGACCTGCAGTTCAGCACCTCGCGCAACGATTCCTGGCAGTTCACCCAGGAGCTGCGTCTGGACAACCTGGCGGCTGGCGACCGGCTAGGCTGGCTGGTGGGCCTGTATTACCTCACCGACGACCACGACCAGACGGCCAGCCGGCGCTGGTTCCAGGAAGACTTCACAGTCTACGGCCCGGGACCGTTGTTTACGCCCACCACGGTTATTGCCGAGTCCAACAACCAGACCGAAAGCCTCGGTGTGTTTGGCGAACTGAATTTTGACTTCACCGACAAGCTGAGGGGTACGGTCGGCCTCCGCTATACCTCGGATGAGAAAGACTTCATCATCAGCCACAACGGCTATGGCCGTAACGGCCCGGTCACCACCTTCCTGCTGGACGTTCCGGGCAACTGGCCTGACCCGAACAATCCCGCGACCGCCTGCGCCGTTCAGGCCACGCCTCGCGCCTTCCGTTGCCACCTCGGCTTTGACAATGCCCTACGCGATGAGCGATTCGGTGATGTTCTACGGCACCATCTCCGAGGCTTACAAAACCGGTGGTTTCAACGGCGAGCCACAAACGGCGCTGGATGCGGCCGTTCCCTATGACGAGGAAACGGCGCTCAATTACGAGCTGGGCTTCAAGTCCGAGTGGGCCAACCGCTTCCGCCTGAATGCCACCGTGTTCTACGTGGAATACGACGACCAGCAGATCAACGTGTTCCGCCTGAATGACTTCGGTTTCTCCACCCAGGCCATCGACAACGCCGCGAAAAGCGACGTGCTGGGCCTGGAAGCGGATTACCTGTGGCAGGTCACCGACAACTTCCGCATCAGCGGCAATTTCGCCTTGCTGGATGCAGAGTTGAAGGACACCCAGTTACGGCTGGAGCCGGGCCCGATCAGCGATGTCAGCGGCAACCGCCCCAACAACGTACCGGAATGGACCGGCACCTTCGTGGCCGAGTATTTCATCGCGCTTGGCAACGGTTCCCAGATCGGCCTGCGGGCTGACTGGCGCGGCCGCAGTTCCATCTACAACGATGTGCTGAATTCGCCGCAGTTCGAACGGCCAGGCACCGACATTTACGGCGCGCGGGCTGCCTGGTACTCAGCTGACGATCGCTGGGAAGTGGCGCTGTACGGCAAGAACCTGTCGGAAGAAGCGGATGTGCTGAACATCGGCCCGCTGCCGCCGTTCCTGAACGACAACCCGGTGCAGTTCGGCCCGCCACGGACCTACGGTTTCACGGTTTCCTACCGCTCGTTCTGAAGCTTCGGGTTGGAGAAACGGGTTCCAGAATCTCGCCAGGCGAGATTCTGGAATGACACGCTGGGCCTTTCCCGTCCGTCATCGGCGCATGCTGGAATCCTGCATATGTCCTAAATGTCAAGTTCCAGGGTCAACTGACCTCATTACTTGACTCAGGCCCCATAAGTGGCTGTCATTGATAGCTGCAGTTGAACGAGCCTTTGCCAAATGCCTGCTTATTCCATCGAAAACCTGGTTCCGGTAGTCAGCCCTGCGGCTTATGTACACCCCAGCGCGGTGCTGATTGGCGATGTCATCATTGCTGCCGGGTGCTACGTAGGCCCTTGCGCTGTCCTGCGCGGTGATTTTGGCCGCATCATCCTGGCGGAAGGCAGTAATGTGCAGGACACCTGCGTGCTGCATACGTTTCCGGGCAAGGATTGCGTGATAGGCGTTAATGGCCACATTGGCCATGGCGCTGTGCTGCATGGCTGCAGCATAGGTTTCAATGCTCTGGTGGGCATGAACGTCGTGATTATGGACGATGCGGTAATTGGGGATG
>CBFGWJ010000426.1:0-2686 GCA_965652335.1 uncultured Gammaproteobacteria bacterium
TCACTGGTGTCACGGGCCAAATGGACTCCGGCTCACGCGCTGCGCGCTGTCCGGGATGACGACTTTAAAGGAGGAAGGCCTTACCGCCATCGGGCTTGCTAACGAGGACAAGGCGGCGGACAAGGGGCAAGGAAGGGCCTCACCCGCCTGGGGCCGGTAACCACTGCGACCAGAAGACAACGCTCCCAACTGGTGCATCAGCCCCAAAGCTGCACCACACTGGTGGCTACGGGAAGAATCATGAGTTCCTGAAAACCAGCCATCTGACTGAAATCAAAGCAAATAAGCACTATGGCACAGCATTTGCAGTAACACTCCCGAGAGTTCAATCAGCAGCCGGTGGAAGCTGGCGGGGAGCAAGCGATAATGAAAGGCAAATGGCCAGTCACAGGAGTTATTGGCAAAGCAGCGGCGGTGCTGTGGTTGACTGCAGCGTCCTCCACTGCAACGGCACAGTTTTCAGGATCTGTCACAGTGGTCTCGGATTATGACTACCGCGGTTATTCACAAACCGATGGTGACTGGGCCTTGCAGGGCAGCGCAGCGTACTCGCATGAAAGCGGCTTCTATGGCTCAGTGTGGGCCTCGTCGCTGGACTGGGGTCCGGCCAGCGATGCCGATATCGAAGTGGATTGGGTAGTGGGCTATACCAATGCCTTTGGCGACAGCGGCGTCAATTACGACGTGGGCTTGCTGTACTACGACTATCCGGGTGTGAGCGAGGCCGATTTCCTGGAAATCTATGCCGGCCTCAGCTGGAGCCTGTTCCGCATCAAGCTCTCCTATTCCGATGACTTCGCCGGCTTTGGTGCCAGTGGCTGGTACCTCGATGGCGGGGTGGCTTACGACTGGGAAAACGGCTTTGGCGTGTTCGCCTATGCCGGGTACAGCTTTGGTGATGTCTTCAGCTACGGCGAAGGCCTGCCGTTCGGCGCGCCGGACTACCTGAACTATGGGCTCGGGGCCAAATATACCGTTGGCGATCATTTCACCTTTGATGCGAGGCTGGTGGGCACCGATCAGAGTGGTGTTTACAAGATTTCCGATGGCGTGTTTGAAAATGACGCCCGTGGCATCGTTTCCGTCACCTTTGCTTTTCCCTGACACAAAATCCGCCCGCGGCTCCGGCCCGGGCGCGCAAACGGAACCTGTATTCGTGATCCGGGCATGATAACAGGCAAACTGGCAGCAATAAGCCGGAAGATCGTTGTGGGGACTGCGTTTCGCCGGCAGGACATGAATCCTGCCGGCATTTTCCTCCAGGCCAAATTTCCAGGTGATATCTGATTGGATGTTAAATATACTAAACATCCGAATTCCGTTGTAATGATCAGAGGTTCACCATGTCAGTTTCCGCCGCGGCAGTAGATGCCTACTGGATGCCTTTCACCGCCAACCGGGATTTCAAGCAGAAACCCCGCATCATCGTTGGCGCCGAAGGCCACTACTACCTGACTGCAGACGGCCGCAAGGCCTACGATGCGTTTTCCGGCCTGTGGACCAGCGGTCTCGGGCATTGCCACCCGCGTATCGTGGAAGCGGTGCAGAAGCAGGTGGCGACGCTGGATTATTGCCTGGGCTTCCAGGGCGGCAGTGACCGCGTGTTCCAGTTGGCGGAGAAAGTCACCGCCATGGCGCCGGCCAACATCAACCGGGTGTTTTTCACCAACTCCGGTTCGGAATCGGTGGAAACTGCCCTCAAGATCGCCCTGGCTTATCACCGCGCCCGTGGCGAGGGCCACCGCACCCGCTTCATCGGCCGCGAGCGTGGCTACCATGGCGTGAACTTCGGTGGCATGTCGGTGGGTGGCATGTCGCCCAACCGCAAGGCGTTCGGCTCCAACCTGTTGCCCGCGGTGGACCATATGCGCCACACCTGGGACCTGGAGCACAATGCGTTCAGCCGCGGCCAGCCGGCCTGGGGCGCGCACCTGGCCGATGACCTGGAGCGTTTGTGCGGCCTGCATGATGCCAGCAATATCGCCGCGGTGATCGTCGAACCCGTTGCCGGTTCAACCGGCGTTTTGCCTCCACCGGTGGGTTACCTGGAGAAATTGCGCGAAACCTGCGACCGCCATGGCATCCTGCTGATATTCGACGAGGTGATCACGGCCTTTGGCCGCGTTGGCGAGGCCTTTGGCGCGCAGCGCTTTGGCGTGACGCCCGACATCATCACCACCGCCAAAGGCCTGACCAACGGCGTGATTCCCATGGGTGGCGTGTTCGTGCAGGACAAGGTTTACGAGGCCTTCATGCAGGGCCCGCCAGGCGCCATCGAGCTCTTTCATGGCTACACGTATTCCGGCCATCCGGTGGCTGCGGCTGCCGGCATCGCGGCCATGGAAACGTATGAAGTGGAGGGCGTATTTGAACAGGCCCGTTCACTGGAAGCGCATTTTGAAGAATGCCTGCACGCCTTTGACGATCATCCGAAAGTGAAGGACGTGCGTAATTTCGGCCTGATGGGCGCCATCGAACTGCACTCACGTGACGGCGCGGCGGGCGCGCGGGGCATGGAAATGCACAAGAAGTGTTTCTGGGACGAGGATCTGGTGATTCGCAATGGCATGGATATCCTGCAATTTTCACCGTTCCTGAATTCAAGGCCGGATGAAATGACGCGGTCATTTGAGAAAATCCGCAAGGTATTGGACAGCATCGCGTAGGAGCGGCTTTAGCCGCGACA
>CBFGWJ010000427.1:0-2677 GCA_965652335.1 uncultured Gammaproteobacteria bacterium
TTTGAACTGACCCCATTCTTGCGGGAGTTTGACCCAGAGTCAATTATTTGGTGACGGGTTCAAGGGTAAAATGAAAAGCCGCCTTTTCATCGGGTATGCCATCCGCCCAGATGCGCCCCTGGTGCCGCCCCACCACACGCGCAGCGATCGCCAGGCCAAGCCCCAGGCCCTTGGCTGACCTGCCTTCATCCAGCTGGTGAAACGCTTCGAACAGCCGGTCCGCCGAGCGCTGGTCAAAACCGGCTCCGTTGTCCGTGACGCTGTATACCGTGACTCCGTCCTTTTCACTGCTGCTGACCTCGATGCGCCGCTGCGGCCGGCCGCGCGTGTACTTGAACGCGTTGGCCAGCAGGTTCAGCAACAGGATGCTCACCAGCTTTTCATCGGCCTCAACGTCCGGCAAATCCCCCAACACCAATTCGACTTTCGAATCCGGCTCGCTGGCCTGAAGGTCCTCAAACACCTCCTCAACCATTTCGCGCATGTCCAGGCGCTCACGCCGGAAGGTGCTGTGCGCCACCGTCGACAGGCCGAGCAGCCGGTCCAGGATGTCCGCCATCTGGCGCACCGCCGGGGGAATGCGCTGCAGCACGGACCGGGATGCGGCCGGCAACACTTCTTCGGTTTGCGCCTCGAACAGCGACAGGTTCACCGCAATCACATTCAGCGGGTTGCGCATGTCGTGGGCCACCGAGTCGGCGATGGTTTGCAGGTCGGCCGTGCGGTTGGCCAGTTCGCGTGTCCGCTGGTGTATCTGCTGCTCCAGGTTACGGTTGAGTTCGGCGAGTTTGCGTTCGGCTTTCTCCGCTGCCCTGGCGCGCGAATGGGCCCGCCAGTTCTCAAACGTCAATGTCGCGAGCAGCACCGCGATGACCAGCCCCAGCAGCAGTATCAGGTCGATCACCGGCGCCGCAAAAGTTTCTGCCAGCTCAAGGGTTGGCATATGCACCACATTCCACAGCGCATTCATGCTGGTCTGGATCTTGCCCTGGGCCATCCATGCATTGGGAATGCCCGCCGCCGGCTCGCCGCGCTGGTACAGCGGCACCTTGCCCCAATCCACTCGAATGGCATAACCGGGCGAATCATCCTGCAACAGGCCATGCAGGAATGTCCTGGCATCTACCACAGCAGCCAGGCGTCCCGTTTCAGCGGCACTGGTCTCCACCAGATAAACCTCGAAATAGGGTTTGCCGTTCTCTGCGACAAAAGGCCCGGCCATGGTGTTGCGGCTGGCCTGCCGCGCGCGGCTGAGCAGGTCGCGGTAACCCTGCCATTCAGCATCATCAGGACGGAAATCAAACACGGGGTTCTTTTCGGTGCGGGCGAAGCGGATGGCTTCATCAGGATCATCCCATAGCAGCGTGGTGACGCCCGCCACCTTTTGCATCTCGGCATCCGCGTCACGTTGCCACTGGTGTGATGGCAAACGGCTTGAATTGGCCCACAGCAACTGCGCACTCTGCAAAGCCTGCAATGAACGCTCGACATTGCGCACCAACTGGCTGCGCGCTGCCCAGGACTCCGAATTCACCATACGGCTGACCTGCGCGTCGCGATAGTCGCTCAGCGCCCTCCAGGCCTCATAGGTTCCGAATGCCACCACCGTGGCAACCAGCAGCGACAGCAGTAACCGGGGAATCATGGTGACGGCCTGGCTGCAGCGGGAAGGGGCTGGCGATGGCTGCTCAAGGCTCGGGCTCCTGCCGGACCACCGGCTTGATGCCGGGAAGGAACTGCAATGTCAGGAAGGTCACCAGCGACAGCACCATGGCAATTTCAAGCCGTTGCCAGGCCACTGCCACGCCGATCGCGCAGGTAGCCCAGAGACTGGCCGCCGTCGCAGTGCCGGATACCCTGCTGTTGTTCTTGAGAATGGCGCCACCGCCGATGAAACCCATCCCCGTGATGACGCCCTCCAGCACCCTTGCCTGGGCAGATTCCTCGGAGAGCACGTCAATTCCAACCAGCACAAATCCGCAGGTGGCAACCGCCACCAGCGGAAAAGTGCGCAAGCCGGCCGACCGGGAGTTGCGCTCACGGTTCCAGCCTATGGGCAGGGCGAGCAGGTAGGACACACCCATCAGGACCAGGTGAAATACAATGGTGTTCCAGTCTATGTCCAGCATCACGGTTGGTTTCTCCCGTTTTCAGCCAAGCGCAACCCAACTTACCACCCTGCCGCATGGGCTGTCAGCGCCCAACAGTCCTGCTCAGCAGTCCTCGTCTTCAGCACCCATGTCTTCCTTCAGCTCTTCACAGGCATCCTCGATTTCATTGCCGAAGTCTTCGCCGCCTTCACGGATGTCCTCGGTCACTTCATCGATGCGCTCACCGGCTTTCTCCGCAGGGCCCTGGCGGTCGCAGGCAGACAACAGTATTGCCAAAAGAACTGCCAATGGAATGATGGTGATGTTTTTCATGCTCGTCTCCTCTTCTAGTCTGGCCCATGGGCCACGGTTTGTGGGCAAGGTCCATGGACATCCGCCCGCGAATCGGCCCGCCGAGTTTTGCGGCCGGGCCTGGACTGCTTGCCGGTATGGACACTGCGATATTCATGCCAATCTTTCGGACCCGGCGGAAAGCAAGCCCTGACGCGGGTTTGGGGGATGACGCCGGTGACGGACAGGGCTGCGCCCCTTGGCATTCTTACCAGGCTTTGTAAATGCTGCCTTCC
>CBFGWJ010000428.1:0-2673 GCA_965652335.1 uncultured Gammaproteobacteria bacterium
AAGGTTGGTCTGGACAATCCGCTGGTCGACATCTCTTTGCCGCATTCCCGAGCCCGGCTGTTGGTGGTGGCCGCCGATGAGGAGCGTATGATCGCTGAACTGGCCGCGGATCATCTGTCTTCGCAACATTCCGGGCCGGTGGTTGTCGAACAGGGCGTCAGTATGAAGACTGGCATGGACAACGCATGAACGCATTCGGGCTTGCGTAAAGTGCCTGTGCGTAATCCAGACTGGAGAAAAGGGCGATGACTCGGAAGATGAAAGCTGCGATTTTTGTTGAACCCAACCGGATCGTTCTTGATGAAAAGCCGGTTCCCGAGGTGGGTCCGCTTGATGCGCTGATCCGCATTACCACGACAACCATTTGTGGCACGGACGTGCACATCCTGAAGGGCGAATATCCGGTGGAACGCGGCCTGACCATCGGTCATGAGCCAGTGGGCGTGATTGAAAAGCTGGGCTCGGCGGTGCAGGGATACGAGGAAGGACAGCGCGTGATTGCCGGGGCGATCACGCCCAGCGGCTACAGCAACGCTTCACTGTGCGGTTGCCATTCGCAGGATGGGCCGGGTACACGTCACGGTTTCAAGGGTCTCGGAGGCTGGCGTTTCGGCAATACCATCGACGGCGCGCAGGCCGAGTACCTGCTCGTACCGGATGCCATGGCAAATCTTGCCCTGATTCCGGATGGCCTGTCTGACGAGCAGGTTCTGATGTGCCCCGACATCATGTCAACCGGCTTCTCCGGCGCGGAAAGCGGCCGGGTAAGGATCGGTGACACAGTTGCTGTGTTCGCACAAGGCCCCATCGGTCTTTGCGCTACCGCGGGTGCCCGCCTGATGGGTGCCACCACCATCATCGGCGTTGAAGCTGTTCCCGAACGGGCGCAGATCGCCCGCAGCCTGGGGGCCGACCATATCGTGGATTTCACCCGGTCCGACCCGGTGGAGGAAATCTTGAAGCTTACTGACGGGCGCGGGGTGGATGTTGCGATCGAAGCACTGGGCCGCCAGGAGACTTTTGAGGCTGCTTTGCGCGTGCTGCGCCCTGGCGGCACGCTGTCTTCCCTCGGCGTCTACTCCAGTGACCTCAAGGTTCCCCTCGATGCCTTCCTGGCCGGGCTGGGCGACCACACCATCGTTTCAACGCTTTGCCCCGGCGGCAAGGAGCGGATGCGGCGCCTGATGGAGGTGATCGCATCCAACCGGCTCGATACCCGGCCGCTGGTGACGCACCGCTTCAAGCTGGACCAGATCGAAGAGGCTTACGAGCTTTTTGCCAATCAACGTGACGGTGTTCTCAAGGTGGCCATTTCGCCCTGAGAGGCAGTGGCGGGGCCGTCAAACGAGGTGATCGTCCCCGCTGCCGATTGATTATTTCCCGGGGCTCGACCGCGACCGCACCGGACGCGCGCGGGAGAAACTCAGGCGAAGTTGTTTCTCGACTTCGATGATGGCGAAGAAAACGACCCCGACCAGCACGATCAGAAGGCCATCAAAAAATGGCACGGCTTCGGTTGCGAATACCCGCTGCAGGGGAAGCCAGTAGGTAATGGTGAACTGCGCTGCGGTAACACCAATCACCATCATCCATATGACTTTGGTTCCTTTCACGGCGCGCCATGTCAAGGAGGTGCCGTATATGTTGCGAATAAAGAACAGGTGGAATATCTCCAGAACCACCAGGGTATTCAGTGCCATCGTACGGGCCAGTTCGACGGAATTGCCACGATCAATCGCGTAGGAGAATATGCCGAATACTCCGGCGAGAAACAGCAGCGAAACCAGCACGATATGCCACGCCAGGTCGCCGGTCAGCAGTGGCGCTTCCCGTGGCCGAGGCCGCCGGCGCATCGTATTCGCTTCGGTAGGCTCAAATGCCAGCGCCAGCCCGAGTGAAATGGCCGTGATGAGATTCACCCACAGGATCTGGACTGGCGTAATGGGAAGCACCATGCCGAACAACAATGCAACCACGATGGTCATTGCTTCGCCGGCGTTGGTGGGCAGGGTCCAGCTGATGACCTTCTTGATGTTGTCGTAAACCGTGCGCCCTTCGCGCACTGCAGCAGCGATCGAGGCGAAGTTGTCGTCGACGAGAACCAGGTCTGCTGCCTCTTTCGCAGCCTCGCTGCCCTTTTTACCCATGGCAATGCCGGCGTCCGCGCGTTTCAGCGCGGGCGCATCGTTGACTCCATCGCCGGTCATCGCAACCGTCATGCCATGCGCCTGGAGCGCCATGACCAGCCTGAGCTTATGCTCCGGGCTGGTGCGGGCAAAAATATCGGTATCGAGTACTGCAGCGGCCAGGTCAGCGTCTGCCATTGCATCGATATCCGTACCTTTGATTACCTTGTCCGGGTTCACCAGGCCGATTTGCCGGGCGATCGCCATGGCTGTTCCGCTGTGATCGCCGGTAATCATCTTTACGCGTATGCCGGCGCCATGGCACTCAGCAACAGCCGTAATGGCTTCAGCTCTTGGCGGATCGATGAGTCCAATCAGGCCCAGCAGCGTGAGCCCTTTTTCCACATCGGAGAACTCCAGAACGGTATGTTCCGGGGCAACTGGCTTGATGGCCAAAGCAAGTACACGCTGGCCTTGTGCGGCGATCCGTTCAGCCTGTTCCAGCCAGTAAGCCTCATCAAGGGCATCAGCAGCATCCGGAGTGCTG
>CBFGWJ010000429.1:0-2672 GCA_965652335.1 uncultured Gammaproteobacteria bacterium
GAACACAACCTCGGCCTGACCTGCGATCCGGTGGGCGGACTGGTGCAGATTCCCTGCATTGAACGCAACGCCATGGGCGCCGTCAAAGCCATCAACGCGCAACGCATGGCGTTGCGGGGCGACGGCAAACACCGGGTATCGCTGGACAAGGTGATCAAGACCATGCGCGACACCGGCGCCGACATGAAGAGCCACTACAAGGAAACTTCCCGTGGCGGACTGGCCGTCAACGTAATTGAATGTTGAGAGGCGAATGCTGAAACGGACCTCACATCGTGCTTCGCGGTTGCTTGTTGCCGGTCTGCTGGCCATGATGGCCGTGCCGCTGCCGGCCGACAACATCTACAAATACCAGGACAAGGACGGCATCTGGCACTTCACCGACCGGGCGCCTCCGGAGGGCCAGGAATTCGAAATCACCTACATGCAGAAGGAAGCCGAGGACCGCATCAGGCTGCGCCGCGAAGGCACCGATGGCAACCCTGTCTACCTGTTGTTCAACGATTACTGGGGACCGGTGGAAGTGGAATTCCGCCTGGCCAATGCCGTGAACGTGATCACCGAGCCCGAGTTGCCGGCCCGCTTTGTAGTGCCGGGCCAGAAGGAACAGGCCCTGGTCGGCATGGGCTCGCTGGATCCAAGGCAGGGTTTCAGCTACCAGATCCACCTTTCCTCGGTGCCCGGGCCGCCGGTGCCGCAACGGATTACCAACAGCGTGCTGAGCCCGCCGTTTCCGGCCGGCGAGGCCTACCCCATCAGCCAGGGCTTCCAGGGGACGCGCACGCACAATTCAACGGACAGCGAATATGCCATCGACATCGTCATGCCGGTGGGCACTCCCATACTGGCGGCAAAAGCCGGGGTGGTGATGGATATCGAGGAGGACTTCAACCAGGGCGGCACCGACCTGGAAAAATTCGCCGACAAGGCCAACCACGTCCGCATCCTGCATGACGACGGCACCATGACGGTTTACGCGCACCTGGACCTCGCCAGTGTGAATGTGCGGCGCGGCGCCCGGGTAGCGGCTGGCCAGCGCATTGCCCGTTCAGGCAATACCGGCTTCAGCTCCGGGCCACACCTGCATTTCGCCCTGCAGCAGAACATTGGCATGCAGCTGGTTTCGGTGCCGTTCCGTTTCGAGACGGAAGATGGCGCAACGGTCCGGCCTGAGGAAAACCGGCTGCTCAACGGCACGCGGGCATCGCATTACTGATCGGAGCACCTGCAGAAGCAGCGCCAGCCTTCATGTCGGCAGCATGGCTGCCTCCCACAGGCATTGGCCGATCCTTGTGGGAGCGAGCCATGCTCGCGACACTTCCAACGGCAGCATGACTGCCTCCAACAGGCATCAATCGGTACGGCCACAACCCCCCTTTCTGCTAGAATGGCGCGTTATCTCCAGATGGCCTTCGCGGCCTGAAATCGACGCAACCCATGTCCAGAATCCAGCAGGAACGCGACCGTCGCCGCACGTTCGCCATCATTTCACATCCCGACGCGGGTAAAACCACGCTGACCGAGAAGCTGTTGCTGTTCGGCGGAGCCATCCAGATGGCTGGCGCGGTGAAGGCCAAGCGCGCCACCCGCCACGCCACATCCGACTGGATGAAGTTGGAGCAGGAACGCGGCATTTCCGTCACCAGTTCGGTGATGCAGTTCGAGTACCGCGACAAGGTGGTCAACCTGCTGGATACCCCGGGCCACGCGGATTTCTCCGAGGACACCTACCGCACGCTGACCGCGGTGGACTCTGCGCTGATGGTGATCGACTGCGCCAAGGGCGTGGAAGAGCGCACCATCAAGCTGATGGAAGTGTGCCGATTGCGCCAGACGCCGATCTTCACCTTCATCAACAAACTGGACCGCGAAGGCCGCGACCCGGTGGAACTGCTGGACGAGGTGGAATCGGTGCTGGGCATCCAATGCGCGCCGGTCACCTGGCCCATCGGCATGGGCCAGCGGCTCAAGGGCGTGTATCACCTGCTGGACGATGCGGTGCTGCTGTACGACGCCGGCAAAAATTACGTCACGCAGCAGGCCAAGGTCATTCAAGGGCTGGACAACCCGGAGCTCGATACCGTTCTGGGTCGCGACGCGGCTGATTTCCGCGAGGAGATCGAACTGGTGAAAGGCGCCAGCCACGCGTTTGACCCGGCCGCCTACCTGGCTGGCAACCAGAGCCCGGTGTTTTTTGGTTCGGCCATCAACAACTTCGGCGTGACGCCCCTGCTGGACGCGTTCACCGAGCACGCCCCGGCGCCGGGACCGCGCGAAACCACTACCCGAACGGTGCGAAGTGACGAGGAAGCGCTCACCGGATTCGTGTTCAAAATCCAGGCCAACATGGACCCGGCCCACCGTGATCGAATCGCCTTCATGCGCATCTGTTCCGGGCATTTCCAGCGCGGCATGAAGCTGCACCACGTGCGCATCGGCAAGGACATCAAGTCGGCCAATGCCCTCACCTTCCTGGCGCAGGAACGCGAACACGTGGAAGACGCCTGGCCGGGCGATATCGTCGGCCTGCACAACCACGGCACCATTGGCATCGGCGACACCTTCAGCGAAGGTGAAGCCCTGCAGTTCACCGGCATTCCCAATTTCGCGCCGGAACTGTTCCGCCGCGCGCGGCTGCGCGACCCGCTGAAACTCAAGCAGTTGCAGAAAGG
>CBFGWJ010000430.1:0-2668 GCA_965652335.1 uncultured Gammaproteobacteria bacterium
GCGCGTTTCCCATGACGCTGGCGGAGTTTTTCACCCGTGACCTCAGCCGGCAGGAGGACGTGGTCTACCGCGCCGCCGACCAGCCGGACATGGGTACCCGCGGCATCGAATTCCGGCTGGTGGCCGCCACGCGGCGCGACCGCGCCATGTCGATACTGAATGAAGTGTACGCTCCTGGCGCGGATACCGGCGAAGACCTGCTCACCCACAGCGGCGAAGAGGGTGGTGTGATTATCGCAGGGGAGCTGGAGCTGACCGTGGCCGGCAAAACCTGGACATTGCTGCCGGGCGATTCCTACTACTTCGACAGCCGGCTGCCGCACCGCTTTCGGAATAAAGGTGATGAGCCGGTGCACCTTATAAGCGCCAATTCGCCGCCCAGCATCTGACCCAGAATCTTTCGGACCAAAACAGAATGACTTCAGCGATTTACCGTAATCCTTTCAGCTACATGGAAGCGCCCTGGCTGCGTGATGCGCCCGATGCGGATGTAGTCGTCATTGGCATACCCTTTGACATGGGCACTTCCGGCCGTGCCGGTGCCCGCTCGGGCCCCGGCGCGATCCGGCAGGCTTCCGCCAACCTGATCTGGGATTGCCCGCGCTGGCCGTGGGATTTCAAGTTGAGTGACCGCCTCAAGCTGGCCGATGGCGGCGATGTGGATTTTCCCTACAGCGATGCACAGGCCGCCAGCGATGCCATCCAGGCGCGTGTCCGGGAATTGCTGGATGCGGGCAAGACGGTGTTGACGCTTGGCGGTGACCATTACGTGTCCTTGCCCATATTGCGGGAGTACGCGAAAACACACGGCCCGCTGGCCTTGCTGCATTTCGATGCCCATACCGACACCGACAGCCATGGCAATGCTTTTGATCATGGAGCGCCGTTCCACCATGCGCTGCAGGAAGGGCTGATTTTGCCGCAGCACACCGTACAGGTGGGGATTCGTACCAATTACACCTGTGCGGGCCATCCGTTCACGGTGCTGGATGCTTCCTGGGTGAACGAACAGCCGGCGACGGCGGTGATCAGCCGGATACGCGAAATCATCGGCGACCAGCCGGTGTACCTGAGCTTTGATATCGACGCACTGGACCCCGCTTTTGCGCCGGGCACCGGTACGCCCGTCGCGGGTGGGCTAACCTCCGACCGCGCTTTGCAAATCATCCGTGGCCTGAAAGGCCTGGATATCCGGGGCATGGACGTGGTGGAGGTTGCTCCGGCCTACGACCATGCCGAGTTGACCGCGCTTGCCGCTGCCACGCTGGCCCTGGAAATGCTTTACATCCGCGCCTGAGCGGACCGCGCCCGCGGCATGCTCCGCCGGGCGCCTTGCCGGACAGGCGCAACCCGCCCTCTGAGGCACCAAAGAGTATTTCAAAATGAACTTCGAAGACCTGAAAGAATGGCTGAAAGAAAAACGCATCACGGAGATCGAGTGCCTGGTACCCGATATCGCGGGCATTGCGCGTGGCAAGATCACTCCGGCCAACAAATACCTGCGCGAGGAAAGCATACGCCTGCCGGAAAGCCTGTTCGGCCAGACGGTGACCGGCGACTGGCCGGATGACGAGTTGTACGAAACCATCGTCGACCCGGCGGAACGGGACATGCATGTAAACCCCGATCCAGCCACCGTACGCCTGGTGCCGTGGGCGCATGAACCCACGGCACAGATCATTCACGACTGCTACTACCGCGATGGCACGCCGGTGCAGATGGCGCCGCGCAATGTGCTGAAGTCGGTGCTCAAACTTTTCAACGATGAGGGCTGGGCGCCGGTGGTGGCACCCGAGCTGGAATTCTTCCTCACCGAGATGAACAAGGATCCGGATTATCCGCTGGAGCCGCCGGTGGGCCGCAGCGGCCGCAAGGAGACGGCCCGCAAATCCTACGGCATCGACGCGGTGAACGAATTCGATCCGCTGTTTGAACTGATGTACGACTACAGCGAGGCGCAGGAACTCGGCATCGACACGCTGATCCATGAGGAAGGCGCGGCGCAGATGGAGATCAATTTCCACCACGGCGATGCGCTGGACCTGGCGGACCAGGTGTTTGTGTTCAAGCGCACGGTGCGGGAGGCGGCCATCCAGCACAAGTGCTTCGCCACCTTCATGGCCAAGCCGCACGAGGATGAGCCTGGCAGCGCCATGCACGTGCACCAGAGCGTGGTGAATATTGCGGATGGAAAGAACATCTTCAGCAACGAGGATGGCACGCCTTCGCAACTGTTCTACTGGTTCATCGGTGGCCAGCAGAAATACATGAATGCCGCGGTGCCGTTTTTCGCGCCCAATATCAACTCCTACCGGCGCCTGCAGCCGGGCGGTTCGGCGCCGATCAACCCGCACTGGGCGGAAGACAACCGCACGGTGGGTTTGCGAGTGCCGGGTTCGGATCCGGAAAACCGCCGCATCGAACATCGCCTGAGCGGAGCGGATGTGAACCCCTACATCGCCATCGCGGCGATGCTGGCCACGGGCTACCTGGGTATCAAGAACCAGGTGCAACCTTCGGATGAAGTGGTTGGCAGTGCCCACAACCTGCCATACGGCCTGCCGCTGACCATCGAGGAAGGTTTCCGTTACCTGGATGCCTGCGAGGAACTGATCAACATCCTCGGGCCGCGTTTTGTGCAGTGCTACAAGGCGGTGAAGATGGCCGA
>CBFGWJ010000431.1:0-2665 GCA_965652335.1 uncultured Gammaproteobacteria bacterium
CACCCGGTGCAGGGCCTGTTCCTGCTGGCCGGGATTGTCATCGCCAACGTTTTGCTGGTGGGCACCCTGCTGATCAATGCCCAGGCCCGGGCCAGTTATTCCGAGGGTGAGCAGGTGCTGCGTGCCCAACCGGTTGCCAGCATCGTCTCCACCGAAGGTGCACGCAGCATTCCGGAGCGGCAATACGTGGAATTGCGGCTACAGGGTTTTGCCCGGATCGCGCCATTGCTGCGGCGATTTGTCCGCACCGGAACGGGTGAATCCATCGAGTTGCTGGGCATCGACCTGCTGGCGATGCCCCGTGCCATGCCCGGCACCGGGCAACCCCGGAGCGGGCAAACACAGACTGGGCAGACTCGAACCGGCAACTTCTCATCCAGCGGGCAACCCGCCGGGAACGACAACGACGGGGATACGGCACAAACTGGCTTTGCGGGCTTCGCCACGCCGCCTTATGCGGTTTGGGCATCGCCGGCCCGCCTGGACCAGCTCGGCTGGCCGCCCGGCAGCCAGCAGCAACTCAGTAACGGAGGCCTCTTGCCGCCCGTGGTACCCGTGGCAGACGAGGGACTCGGCCACCGGCTGGTCATCGACCTGGGTGTGTTGCAGGTGATCACTTCCAGCCCGGGTGAGATCAGCGAGATTCTGGTCTTTGAGGACAACGACAGGGTCTTGCAATACCTGCGGGCCAACCTGCCACCAGGCCTGGAATGGGTTGAGGCTGAATCGGAGCTCGATCCGGCACAGCTGACCCGCAGCTTTCACCTGAACCTGGCAGCCATGGGGCTGTTGGCATTCGTGGTGGGCGTCTTCCTGATCTACAACGCCCTCGCCTTCAGCTACACCGACCGGCATGAATTGCTGCGAAAGCTTCGGCTGGCGGGGGTTGCCCGGATTGAACTCGCACGAGTGCTGTTGCTGGAGTTGCTGGTGTTTGTCGCGCTGGGCAGCCTGCTGGGCTTCGTGCTCGGCAGCTGGCTGGCGGTCACCCTGCTGCCGGGGGTTGGACAAACCCTGGCCCAGCTGTACGGCGTGTACATTGCCTACCCGGACAGCCTGCTCACCGGCGGACTCTGGCTTCCCCTGATCATGACGGCGATCGCCACGGGACTCTGTGTGCTTTTTCCGCTGCGCGAGGCGCTGAACATGCCGGTGCTGGAGCGCCAGTCTTCGGCTTGGCAATACTCATCCGCAGCCAGGCGTGACCGTGGTCTGTTCCTGCTGGGCTCGGCACTGCTCGGTTCGTCCGCTTTACTGGCTGTGACAGCGAACACCCTGTGGCTGGCCCTGGGCTGCATGGCGTCCCTGCTGTTGGGTGCTGCCCTGTGCCTGCCCATGCTGTTGCGCGGCCTGCTCGGTGCGATGTCCCGGCTGGTGCCTGCCAACTGGGCGCGCACCGGCTGGTTGCTGGCTGACAGCCGCTGGCTGCTTGGCCCGGCCGCACTGGCCCTGATGGCCGTCACGCTGGCGCTGGTATCCAACAGCGGGCTCAATACCATGATCAGCAGTTTTCGCCAGGCCACCGACAGCTGGCTGCAACAACGGCTGGTGGCGGACATCTATCTCACCCGTGAATTGCCGGAGGCGCGTTTGCGGGATTGGCTCGGCACGCACGCGCCTGCGCTTACGGTGGCCAACCGGTATACGACCCGGGCAAGGGTGCAGAATCCGGCGGGCGTGAACACCCTCATCGAAATTCACGCACTGCCCGATCATGCGCGCTTCCGCGACAGCGTGGAACTGATGCATGAAGGGCATGCTGCCCGGGCCATCTTTGCTGAAGGCGCGGGCCTGTATGCCAGCGAGCGCGCCTGGCGCCTCGATGAGTGGCAACCGGGACAGCGCGTGCAGCTTTGCTCAAAGCTTGATTCACTTCCGGTGCTGGGGGTTTACCGTGACTACGGCAACCCGCAATCCCAATGGATGGTGTCCGAAGCGCTGTTCCGCAGTTGCTGGCCGGAAATCCGCCCCGGTGGCTTTGGTCTGTTGGGAGCTGCAAATACCGACTGGGACGACCTGCGTGCCCGCCTTGCCGCTGAATTTGGCCTGGCGGATGGTGAAATTATCAATCAACAGGATCTGAAGGCGGTGGGCCTGTCGGTGTTTGACCGGACCTTTACCGCCACACTGGCGCTCAATGCCCTGACCCTGCTGGTCGCTGGCATTGGCATTTTCTGCGCTGTCAGCGCCATCCACCACCACCGCATGCCGCAACAGGCCCTGCTGACCGCATTGGGGTTGACCCGGTGTGAACGTGCCATCCTGTTGTTATTTCAATGGGGCCTGCTGGGTTTGTTCTGCCTCGTACTGGTTTGGCCGTTTGGAACATTATTGGCCTGGGTGCTGGCGGCCGTGGTCACTCCGGTAGCGTTTGGCTGGAGTTTTGCCCTGCAACCCGAATGGAGTTACCTGCCCACGCTGGCGCTGCTGGCCCTGGGTTCGCTGCTGCTGGCGGTACTGCTGCCCTCACTCCGGTTGTTGCGGGCCACCCCCGGCCAGTTATTGCGTGAGCAATCGGTGTGAAGACAGCCGCCACGCCTGCATGGATAAGCACTTGCCTGGCGGCCACGCTGTTCGCCTGCTCGCCGGCACCGGATCCATCAACCCGAGGTGATTTCGCCATGCTGGCGCAGGGCGTTGAAGGGTTCAGCCAGGCGGTGCCGGG
>CBFGWJ010000432.1:0-2644 GCA_965652335.1 uncultured Gammaproteobacteria bacterium
GTACTTGACGTCGAGGTCAAATGCCAGCGGCAATGCTGCCGTGCGGCTGGTGTCGGGCACCGGGATGACCACATCGATGTCATGATCCGGCCGCTCGCGCAGGATTTTCCGGGCCAGGGCCTGCCCCATGCGCAGCCGCGCCTTGTACACCGATATGTCATCGATCAGTGAGTCCGGCCTGGAAAAATAGACATACTCAAAAATGCACGGTGACAGTTGCTGGGCGTAAGGGCTGTCATGCGAATGCAGCTCGCCTTCCAGGGAAACGAACAGGGCTTCTCCGGCGCGCACATCGCGCATGAACTCGAAACCCAGGCCATCCAGGGCCACGCTCTCTGACGCAACTGCGTACTCAATACCCTTCAGTGTTTCACGCCTGCCCAACACCAGTGGCCGGATTCCCCATGGGTCACGGAATGCCAGCATGCCCTGGCCCGGAATCATGGCTACCGCGGCGTAAGCGCCTTTGCAGCGGCGGTGCACTGTATCAACTGCAGCAAACAAATGCTCGGGCCGCAAGGACTTGGGTTTGAGTTCGTAAAGCTCGTGTGCCAGCACATTCAGCAATACCTCCGAATCAGACCGTGTATTGAGGTGCCTGCGGTCGCTGTCAAACAGTTCCTGGGTGAGCGCTTCGGTGTTGATCAGGTTGCCGTTGTGGCCCAGAACAATGCCATACGGCGAATTGACGTAAAACGGTTGCGCCTCGGCGGTCTCGTCCGTGCCGGCCGTAGGGTAACGAACATGTCCGATACCAGCAGTACCGGTGAGCGCGCGCATCTCAGCCGGGCCGAACACATCGCGCACCAGGCCGCTGGCCTTGTGCAGGTTGATCTGGTAACCCTCCAGGGTGGCAATTCCCGCGGCATCCTGGCCGCGGTGCTGCAACATGGTCAGGGCTTCATAAATGGACGCTGCAACGTCGCTGTTTCCGACTATTCCTATGATTCCACACATGAGTTGACCCGCTCAGACCGATGGCGATTCGCCCGGGGCGCAGTTTACCACGAGCATGGGTTCATGCCTTGGCTTTATCAGCGGAATTCCTGCCAGCGGGTTGTGGTTCAAAGTCGAGATGCTGGCTGGCGCTTTCGGGAAGAAATTCCGCCACCCAGTACACCATTGGCATCAGGCGCTGGATCAGGCTGGACTCTTTCCACCAGGGATCGGCGGGTATCGGGGTCAGTCCGGCGATCAGCAGGAACGTGACCACGATGGCCAGGCCCCTGGCTGCGCCAAATACTCCTCCCAGCAGACGGTCGGTGCCACTGAGCCCGGTGGATTCCACCAGCCGGCCAACCAGGTAAACCAGCAGACCGCCCAGCACCAGCACCACCAGGAATATGCCGGCAAAACCCATGGCCAGCCGCGCCGAGGGCAGGCTCACCTGGGTTTCCATCAGGGTACCCACATCTCCCGCGAAGCGATAGGCCAGGACGAATGCCAGGCCCCAGATGGCCAACGCCAGGACTTCCTTGACAAAGCCACGCAGGGCTCCGACCAGGATCGAGATGGCAATGGTGCCGAGGATGGCGTAGTCGGGCCAGCTCATGCCTCAGCCCTGGCGGGTGGCCCAACCGGTGATGGGCATCTCAGTCAGCGCTCATGACAACGCCATTGATGCCGAGGCTGGATTTGATCTTCGCCTGAGCGTTGGATGCGTCTTCTCGTTGCAGGAACGGCCCAACCCGCACGCGGTTGATCGCCGAACCCGAAGAAGAAGTCACTCGGTCGCTGTAGGCGCTGAGCCCCTGCTCGCGAACCTGTTTCACCAGGTTTTCCGCATTGCTGGATTCACCAAAGCTGCCGAGCTGCACTACCCAGCGTACCAGCGGGTCTGAAGGGCTCAGCGTCTGGGCTGCACCCGGATCGAGGTCCACCGTCCGCGGCGTGACTCCGTCTATCTGGCCCTGGATTTTCCGCGCGGCTGCCGTTGCCTCAGTCTCCGAAGCATATGGGCCAACACGGATCCGGTTCAGCTGGCCAACATCGGAATCTATTCGATCCCGGATCACCACATAGCCCTTTTCCTCCAGCTGCGACTGGAGTTTCCTGGCATTGGTCTCACTCCCCAGGCTGGCCACCTGTACCGCGTAACGTCCCGTACCGCTGGCAACCCCGGCGGTTGCGGGCCTTGCCTCTGGTTGCTTGTCTTCAACTGGCAAATCCACTCGTTCGCTCGCCGGTATCTCGACTGCGGTGACCGGTGGCAACCCCTGCTCTTCGGCCAGGTTGCCGGGAGTTGTATCTTCCGCGGCTCCGTCCTGCCCTGAAGCAGTGGATGGTTCCGGTATCGAGGCCGGTGGTTGTGCGGTACCGGCTGCGTCAGCCCCCGGCCCAGCAGTTTCGGCAGCATCATCCACAGTGGCCAGAGACTCACTGGCAGCATCCCTCGCCGGTGGCACTGCAGGTTCCTTGCCCAGCGGAAAACGGCGGGTTTCGAACTCAACTCCGTCAGGCCGCGCCGGCAACTCAATCTGTTTGGATGTCTGCTGGCCCGGCTCGGGCCGGCCACCCAGCAGCATCGGCAAGACGATCACGGCAAGCGCAATCAGCACGCTGGCGCCAACCAGCCGTTGTTTCAGAGCTCTGTCCATAATCACGTTTCCGGATTCAGGTTGTACCGCGGCGCTTGCCCGGTTGC
>CBFGWJ010000433.1:0-2636 GCA_965652335.1 uncultured Gammaproteobacteria bacterium
TTTCAGCGGAAACGCCTTTGAACTGCTGGCCCAGAACAGCCACAACGAAATCATGATCAATTCCAGGACCTCCGTTCCCAACTGGGGCGGCGAAGGCATGGATGTGGATGTGGTTGTAACGGCCCTGCAGCGCCTGGAATAGACGCGGCATCACCTGCGCAATGGTCTACTGCACCCTCAGCTCCCAGTCCACGGTGATGGTTATGGGTATGGGCACATTCACCGCGAATCCAACCACCTGGGTCAGGGCCTTGGTGGTGTTGATCACTTGCGAGCCTCGCGCGATCACGCCGTTGCCCGGCGCACTGCCTTCCAGCAACAGGCCCGGTTTCAGCTCGCCAATCGGCAGCATGGCCGTACTGGCGGAGCGGTTCTGGGTTTCGGCGTTGCCACCAACGGTCAGGGTACATTTGTCGTTGCCCGAACCGACGCTGACCGCGCCCATCTGCAGCGTGCTGGACCCCGTTTCCCCATCGACCTCCACCACGAAGCTTTTGGCCGAATTCTCCCGCGTATCCTGGTTGATTTTCTCCCAGGTGGCTTTGGCATTGGGATCCACGCGAGTGAGTTCCGGCGAAACCATCGGCGCCGTCATGAGGCAATCGGTAATTTCCGGGCCGGACACATAAAACAGCGAGTAGAGCTTGTCCACCTGGCTGCCTTTGACTTCCACCACGGCGTTGTCACGCGCAGCCCGCCATACCTGGTAGCGCTTGGGAACGTTTTTTGCCTTTTCCAGCTCCGGGCTGTTCACCAGCGACATGGCCATGCGCATCAGGCAGGCCTGGTCTTCGCCGCAGGCCTCGGCCTGCCTGGCCAGGTCGGTGTACGCCTCCGGCATTGCATTGGGATCGTTGCTGGCCATCGCGCCCAGGCTCACCTGTTCCGGCTTCTGCGCAACCATCTGCACGGTCGCCTCGAATTGACCTCGGGTCGACCAGCGCACCACCTCATTCTTACGCCCCTGTGGCGCATCCACACTACCCTCCACGCTCACCTTGATATTCAACAAGGCAGTCGCGTCCGGCTCAGCCAAGCCAGTAGCGTGCGCCGTTTGCAGGCCGGCAATCACGACAAGGGAAAAGACACACACAAACGAAGCGCCAAGGAACCCCAGCCTGTGGCCGGCTACGTGAACACGCATGGAAAGAACTCCTTTTCAGTCTGGCAGACATATCCGGCGGGAACCGGATTGAACGCTGAGTTTGCGCCGAATCCGCTGATCTGACAATCCGCTGCATTGGTCCCAAAACGGCAAAAACAGGGTTCCAGCGGGAATGCGAAGGATTAGAATTGAACCACCCTCACTCAACCAACCGGGAGTAAGAAATGCTGGGCTATGTCACGATCGGCACCAACAACCTGCAAAAGTCTGCGGCCTTCTACGATGCGCTGCTGGCTGAATTCGGCGCCAAACGTCTGATGGAATACGAACGTGGCTACGCCTACGGCGTTTCAGCCGACCAGCCCGCGCTGAGCATCGTCATTCCGTTTGACGGCAAGCCCGCCACGGTAGGCAATGGCGTGATGGTGGCGCTGGCGGCCAGTTCGCGTGCAATGGTCGACCGCGTTTGCCAAAAAGCCCTGGAACTGGGTGGCACTGACGAGGGTCCTTCGGGCCTGCGCGAGGAGAATTTCTACGCCGGATATTTTCGCGACCCTGATGGCAACAAACTCAGCGTATTTTCCAGCTGAGACAACCATGCTGTGGAGAGCCGGTATCAACTGCAAGACCTGCCTCCTGGCCGGCCTGCTGTTCAGTAGCCCGTTGGCGTCACAGGATGAGGACTACTCCGAAGATGTCGCTCAGGCCATGGCGGCATTTGAAGCCTGGACCGCGGCCTACCGCGAAGGCGATTACCGCCAGCAATGGCGCCTGACCGACAAGCACATCACCCGCTGGTGGAATCGCCAGCAATGGCGCGAAGTAATGGCGAATGCGCGGAAGCGTAACGGCGACCTGCTCAGCTACACCGTCAAGGGCGCGGCCGAGGCGACTGCCGCTGACCTGCCCTGTACCGAGATGGGCCATTGTTTCCGCGATGGCCTGGATTACGTGCTGATCGTGATTGAAAGCGAGTATGGGAAAGCCCGGCCCCGGCAACCGGAATTCGTGGTGATGGCCAAATCAAGCGATGACTGGCTGTTCGGTGGCGGCACCTTTCTCAACCGCCCGATGGGTGAGACTGCGGTAATCATGACCGAGCAGGACGAACAGCGCTACCAGCCCCGCGTGGTGGGCAAGACCAGAGACTACTGATTCGGCAGCCGTCCTTTCAAAGGCCTAATCGGGCACAAAGGCTACAATGCGCAGCGGTCCGCCGCTGCCGCCGCCAATTTTCATCGGCAGCGCCACCACCAGTGCGCCGGCATCCGGCAACGCACTCAAATCGCCGACATTTTCGAATGCCGGAATGCCCTGGGCAAACAGGATGCGGTGGGACATGAAATCCGGCGACGGGCCATAGTCGATGCTGGCGGTGTCGATGCCAATGGCGGCAATGCCGCCGTGCGAGGCCAGGTACTCGGCAGCGTCGGTGGCGAGGCCTGGAAAATGCAGTTTGGCTACCGCTGCGGCCCCGCGCTCGGCAGTACCCAGGTAGCTTTCGGCATCGGGCCAGCGGGAGGCGAAACCG
>CBFGWJ010000434.1:0-2631 GCA_965652335.1 uncultured Gammaproteobacteria bacterium
GGTTCCGCTGGTGCTGCGCGCGCGAGGGCAAGGAACCGGAAAGCACTTTTTTGCATCTGCTGGAAAGCCGTTACAGCGGCACGGTTCGCGGTCCTTTCAACCTCGATGCGCGGTTGCAGGCAGGCTTCAGCGATGTCGAGATGGCGGCGCTGGGGAAGTTGCAATGAGCCAATTGGAAGCGGGGGGATTCAAGGACCATTTTTCCGGCCATGCAGCGGCTTATGCGCGCTACCGACCAGCCTATCCCGCAGCGCTGTATGACTGGCTGGCCAGCCAATGCGCGGCAAGGGAACTGGCCTGGGACGTGGCCACCGGTAATGGCCAGGCCGCCGCGGAACTGGCTGGGCGGTTTCGTCGGGTGATTGCCACTGACGGCAGTGCCGAACAGCTTGCGCACGCCAGGCCGATAGCCAACATCGAATACCGGGTGGAAACGGCGGAAACCAGCTCCCTGAATGACCACAGTGTCGATCTGATTACAGTGGCGCAGGCCTATCACTGGTTCGACCATAATGCGTTCGTGACTGAAGCTGGAAGGGTATCGAGACCTGCCGGCCTGCTGGCTGTTTGGACCTATGCCCTGGCCGAAGTCAGTCCCGAGGTCGACCGGATTGTGCGGGAATTCTACTCCGGGCCGATCGGTCAATACTGGCCGCCTGAACGACGGCTGGTGGAATCAGCCTATCGAACCCTGCAATTCCCGTGGCCGGAGATCGCCGTGCCGGAGTTTGTATTGAGGCTGCACTGGAGCCTGGATGACCTGCTGGGGTATCTGCGAACCTGGTCGGCGGTGCAGCGATGCATAGCGGAAACAGGGGATGATCCGGTCAGCGCCTGGCAGCAGGTGTTTGTCCCGGCCTGGGGCGAGCAAGACAAGCTGACCGTCAGCTGGCCCCTGAAAATACGCTGCTTCCGGTTGGATGGCTGAGCGTCATCGGGCCGCCAGTGGAATGGAGACGGCACCGTCCCGGTCCACTCGAAGGTAGCTGCCGTTGCGGTACCAATCAGCCAGCACGATGCGCTCGGCCACCTGGCCATCCGGCAGGTGATGCTGGTGCACCGCCGGCCGGTGGGTATGGCCGTGGATCATGTGCTGTGTGCCTGCAGCCGCGAATGCTGTAACCACGGCTCTGTCGTTCACATCCATGATCGCCATGGCCGAATTGCCGGTATGCTGCTTGCTGGCATCGCGGGCACTGGCTGCCATGGCCAGCCTCTGCTCCACTGACTGGCCCAGGAACATCTGCTGGAATGCCGGGTTGCGCACCTGCCGGCGAAAGGCCTGGTATTCCACATCATCCGTGCACAGGGTGTCGCCGTGCAGCAGCAGCGTGGGCCGGCCATAAAAATCAACCGTAACCGTTTCCGGCAGCAGTTGCATCCCCGCCATGGCGGCGAAGTCATCGCCGACCAGGAAATCGCGGTTGCCGTGCTGGAAGTAAACCGGCACTTCGCTGTCGGCCAGCGCGCGCAATTCCCCGGCCACAGTTCTGGCTGTTCCGTTCACCACATCATCGCCAATCCAGAATTCAAACAGGTCACCCAGGATGTACAGGGCATCCGCCAGCCGCGCCGGCCCCTGCAAAAAGCCAACGAGTTGTGCAGTGATTTCCGGTCGCCGGTCTTCCAGGTGCAGGTCGGATATGAACAGGGTGGCCATCAGCCGCTCAGGCTCACTGAACGCTTTCCGCGGTGATCACATCCACCGAGTTGATCACCACCGGTTCAACCGGAACATCGCTGTAGGGTGGCACGGTTTTGGTTTCCACGAAGCGGATTTTGTCCACCACATCCATTCCGGAGGTCACTTTGCCGAAAACAGCATAGCCCCAGCCGCGCGAACTGTTCTGGTCGGTGTAGTCCAGGTTGCCGTTGTCCTGCACGTTGATGAAAAACTGCGACGTGGCCGAATGCGGGTTGCCGGTGCGGGCCATTGCAATGGTGCCACGCTTGTTGGAAAGCCCGTTGACGGCTTCGTTGACGATGGGTTCGGACGTCGGCTTGTCCTTCAGGTCGGGAGTCAACCCGCCGCCCTGGATCATGAAGTGGCTGATCACCCGGTGGAAGATGGTGCCATCGTAGAAACCGCTGTTGGCGTAACGGATGAAGTTTTCTACCGAAACGGGTGCCTTGTCGGCATACAGTTCCAGGCCGATATCTCCCATGCTGGTGTGAATCACGACCTGGGGATTGCTGTTGGTTGCTGGCTGCTGTGCTTCGAGGGCGGAACGGGGGTGCAGGCTGCTCAGGCTGAGCAACACGGCGGATGCTGCCAGGAGCGCAGTAAAAGTTCGGGTCATTGAGTAAGCCTCGCGTAAATCAGGGTGGAAAGTCCGCATCATAAAGGCGTGCCCGCCAGGCCGCCAGTTTTTGCCGGTAATCTGTCATCGACACGCCCGCTGGCGGGAGTTTCCCCTGGCTGTCGATCAGGTTTTGCAGGCGGGTTTCGAGCCGATTTCTGTGGTAAGATTCTGCGCTTGTTCGAAGCCTTTGACGGCCTGTCTTTCGCAACAAAAATAATTATAAATAATTCATATTAATCAATAAGATAAATCAGATATCTGAGATGGTTTGATATATGGCTGACCTTGCCAAAGAAGTGCTGCAGGTAAATCTCGAAGACGAGATGCG
>CBFGWJ010000435.1:0-2627 GCA_965652335.1 uncultured Gammaproteobacteria bacterium
GCGATGGCGGCAGGTGCGGATCATGGCATCAACTACAACCAGGCCTCAATGCGCGATGTGCTCAAGGAACTGACCGGTGGCAAGGGCGTGGACGTGGTTTACGACCCGGTTGGGGGTGATATTGCACAGATCGCGCTGCGCGCCCTGGGCTGGCAAGGCCGTCACCTGGTGGTGGGTTTTGCTTCCGGCGCCATTCCCGATTTTCCGGCCAACATGGCCTTGCTGAAGGAGGCCCGCATTCAAGGAACTCTGTGGGGAGTGTGGGTGATGCGCAATCCGGTTGAACACCTGAAGAACATGGCCGAGCTGGCCGAAATGATCAAGCAGGGTGCGATCCGTCCGCAGGTCACGGCGGCGTATCCGATCGAAGACTATCTGAGCGCTTTTGGAGAAATCACCGGCCGCCGGGTCATGGGTAAAATCGTTCTGACCATGGGTTGATTCCCGCAGGCCGGTTCTGCATCGTACAAATAAAAACACCGCCGGGATCGCATGGTGATGCCATCCGGGCGGTGCTTTTTTGCTCTGCGACTGATGCGGTAGTCCCGGGCGATATGTTGCTTATTCCCTGGTCGTCCCGGGCACATCCTTTCAACAACGGGCTGACTATAGCACGATAATTTCTTGCGTGTCATCAACAAGTTACAAAGTACCCGGGCGTATGGTCCCAGAAAAGTAACTGTTTCCGAAATGCCCTGAAAAACCTTCGCCCATTGATGCACCAGATTGGTGCATCGGTTCATTTCACGCCCTATCGCAGCGCAGTTGCAACCAAGGGGGATGTTCCATTTTTTTGATGGGCCGCTGGTTCGACTACTGAATTCCTTTCAAGAATAACAACTTAAATTTCTTCGTGAGTACTGGCATGAAACCTGCATCTACAGGGTCATTCGTGCTATGCACCAGAAACGCTACGGGAGAAGCTGGATGAAACTGATAACCGCAATAATCAAGCCCTTCAAGTTGGATGATGTCCGCGAAGCACTGCAGGAAATCGGTGTGAGTGGCATCACGGTGTCGGAAGTCCGGGGTTACGGCCGGCAGAAAGGCCACACCGAACTGTACCGGGGTGCTGAGTACAACGTGGACTTCCTGCCCAAGCTCAAACTGGAAACCGCAGTCAGCAGCGGCATGGTGGAGCAGGTGGTGGAAGCCATACAGCAGGCGGCCACCACGGGAAAGATTGGTGACGGGAAGATCTTCATCAGCAGCCTGGATGAAGTCATCCGTATCCGTACGGGCGAAACCGGCGAACAGGCCATTTGAGGAGGGTATAGATGATGCGGAACCTGAAAAAATTGCCAAGCGTGTTCCTGCTGCCAGCGTTGGCGGCGCTCCCTGGAATGGCCTCGGCCCAGGAAGGCCTGGATACCGGTAATACCGCCTGGATGATTACCGCAACGGCGCTGGTGTTGTTCATGACCATTCCGGGCCTTTCCCTGTTTTATGCCGGCATGGTGCGTGCCAAGAACGCACTCTCGGTCATGATGCAGTGTTTTGTGATCACCTGCGCCATGTCCATCCTGTGGGTGGTGTATGTCTACAGCCTCGCTTTTGGTGAAGACATCAGCGGTTTTGTCGGTGGCCTGGGCAAGGTATTCATGGCAGGTGTTACGGTCGACTCCATGAGCGGCAGCATTCCCGAGTCGGTGTTCTCGACCTTCCAGATGACCTTTTCCATCATCACTCCGGCCCTGATCGTAGGCGCATTCGCGGAGCGCATGAAATTCTCCGCCATGCTGCTGTTCATGGCGCTGTGGGTGACCGTGGTATACGCGCCGGTTGCTCACTGGGTCTGGGGCGGCGGCTGGCTGGCCGGCAAAGGTGTGCTGGATTTCGCCGGCGGTACCGTGGTTCACATCAATGCGGGCGTGGCGGGCCTGGTGGCTGCCATCGTGCTGGGCAAGCGCCGCGGCTATCCGCAGCACCCGATGAAGCCCAGCAACCTGCTGCTCAGCATGGTGGGTGCCGGCATGCTGTGGGTGGGCTGGTTCGGGTTCAATGCCGGCAGCCAACTGGCGGCGGATGGCGTGGCCGGCATGGCGATGCTGGTGACGCAGGTTGCCACCGCTGCGGCGGCGCTGACCTGGATGTTCCTGGAGTGGATCCGTTACGGCAAGCCCAGCGCCCTGGGCATCGTTTCAGGCGCAGTGGCTGGCCTGGTAGCGATCACTCCCGCGTCCGGATTCGTTGGTCCGATGGGTGCGCTGGCCATAGGCGTGGCCTCTGGCGCCATCTGCTACTTCTTCGTGGTGAAGGTAAAACAGAAGTTCGGCTATGACGATTCGCTGGATGCGTTCGGCGTGCACGGTGTGGGTGGTTTCGTCGGCGCGATTCTCACCGGCGTGTTCGTCGATGCCGGATTGGGCGGCAAAGGGCTGGCGGAAGGCGTCAGCATGGCCAGCCAGGTCAAGGCGCAGTTCATCGGCGCGGGCGCCACCATCGTCTACTGTGCCGTGGTGAGTTTCATATTGCTGAAAATCATTGATGCCATCATTGGCCTGCGGGTCAGCGATGAGCAGGAAGAAGAAGGCCTCGACCTGTCGCAGCACGACGAGCGGGCTTACGATCTCTAGGATTCAACAGTTCTGTGTGCCTTTGGGCCCGGGCAACCGGGCCTCTTTTTC
>CBFGWJ010000436.1:0-2618 GCA_965652335.1 uncultured Gammaproteobacteria bacterium
GGCGCACGCGCGAAAGCCATCATTGCCTGGAACAGCGAAACCGATGAGGTGCGATCCGGCCAGGTCAACGCCGGCGCCGGCTTCACCTACTGGTTGCTCAAGTTCGACGGCGTGTCGGGCAACCGGGACAAGGAACTGGAGGATCCGGCTGGATTCGGGCTTATCGAGTATGCCTACTACCTGATGGCCCAGGCTGCGGGCATTCGCATGAGCGAGTGCCGGCTGCTGCGGGAAAACGGCCGCAATCATTTCATGACCCGGCGCTTTGACCGCACCGCCTCGGGCAGCAAACTCCACATGCAGACCCTGGGCGCCCTGGAACATTTCGACTACCGGCAACCCGGCGCCTATTCGTACGAGCAGGCCCTGCGGACGATACGACGGCTGGGGCTGTCCATGGAAACGGTCGAGGAGCAATTCAGGCGCGCGGTTTTCAACATCATCGGCCGCAACCAGGACGATCATGTGAAAAATATTGCCTTTCTCATGGACCGTGCGGGCCAGTGGTCGCTCTCGCCCGCCTACGACGTCACCTACAGCTACAACCCCACGGGAATGTGGACCGGTTCACACCAGATGTCCCTTAACGGCAAACGTGACCGGTTCACTCTCGAAGACCTGGAAGCCTGCGCGCGGTCCGCATCGATGAAACGCGGCGTGGCGGAAGACATCGTCAGGCAGGTGCATGACGCGGTGGCCCGGTGGCCGGAATTTGCGGAGCGGGCCGGGGTTCCGGAAGCTGACATGGAACGCATCCGCCGGGCACAGCGCCTCGACCTGCTTTCCTGATGCTCACTCGCCCCCGGACGATGCTGCTGGATCGCTCCGGCCGCGCCACGCCAGGTAGTACAGCACGGTGCCCACGGCCATGAACACGCCGGTAAACAGCCAGGAATCCATTGAAGCCTGCAGGATCAGCCACAGGCTGATCACCAGGCCCAGCAAAGGTATCGTGTAGCCGCCCGGAAGCTCAAACGGCTGTTGCCCGGGTTGCAGCGCCGACCGCAGCCTGGGAAGCGACAGGATGCAGGCCACGTAAACGATCAACCTCACCACCGTGCTCATGGCCGCCAGCCACACGAAGCCGCCGCTGAGGGCCAGCACGATGCTCAACAGGCCGGCGAAGATGATCGAATTGGCCGGCGTGCCGAATCCGCTGTGCACTTCGCCGAACCAGCGTGGCAGCACCTTTCCACGGCCCATGGCGTAAACCATGCGCGGCCCGGAAACCATCATCGAGGAAATGTTGCCGATGATGGAAAACACTGCGCCGCCGGCGATCAGCAACGCGCCCCAGGGGCCCATCAGGATTTGCGAAACTTCGATCAAGGGTGTCTTGCTGGCGCCGATGTCCGGCGCGACTGAGATCGCCACCCACTGCACCAGCACATAGATCAGCGCCACCAGCGCCACGCTTTGCACCAGCGCGCGCGGAATATCCCGTTGCGGGTTGCGCGCCTCGCCGGCGGGAACACCGGTGCTTTCAAAACCCACGTAGGCATACATCAGCACCAGCAGTGTTTCGCCGATGCCATCAAATGTGGGCAGGCCCTGTGCCGCGAAAATCTCTGGGTTGAGCTTGGTGAGCCCCAGCAGGATCAGCAATGCCAGCGGCATCAGCTTCAGGAAGGTGAACACATAAATCGCCATGATGGCCCGTTTGACACCCACCACGTTGATGACGGTGAGCACCAACAGGATCAGGCAGATGGCCAGCTGCCGCACCCAACCCTCCGCCAGCGGCGGGTAAAACCACGCGGCGTAAGTGACCATCAGGTTGGTGTTGGCGGCCGTGGCGGCCACGCGGGACAAGGTGAACAGCCAGCCCACCTGGAAGCCGGCAAACGGCCCAAAGGCGTGCCCCACGTAGGCCAGCGGACCACCGGTGATGCTGAAAAAGCTGGCCGCCCTGGCCAGCGACAGCACGATGGGCATGATCAGCAAGGCGCAAAGCAGGATCAGCCACGGGCTGAACAGGCCAACCGCCGCGGCCGCCACTGCCGGCAGGGCGAAAATTCCGGCGCCGATCACGCCATTGAGCGAGATCGCGGCAAAACCCAGCTGGCTGATGTCGCGCCGCAGGCCGTCTTCAGTGGCCAGGCCGGGTTGTCCCGCGGGAGGTTGTTGTTCTTCTGCGCTCATCGCGCCATGTTCGCATACCCGGGAACGTATGTCCGGGATCTCATGCCTGATATCTCAAGACGGATATCTCACGACGGATATCTCACGACGAATCAATCCAGCTGCGGCTGGCCAGCATCCAGCTGGTCTTCAAACACCAGCAGCCGGGCATCTTTCAGGCGATCCACATACAACTTTCCGTCGAGGTGATCGAACTCGTGCTGGAACACCGTGGCCAGGAAGCCTTGCAGCTCCAGCGAGAATTGGCGGCCTGAAACGTCCAGCGCGCTGACCCGCACATGCTGCGGGCGCTCCACATAGCCGCGCAGGCCCGGCACGGACAAACAACCCTCCCAGTAACCGGCCGTGGCGGGGTTCAGCACTTCGATTTGTGGATTGATGAAAACCTTCATGGGCATGGCATCGATGGCGCCATAGCGCGAAGGCCCGCCCTTGATCTCGATGATGGCCAGCCGCACCGGAACGTTGACCTGCGG
>CBFGWJ010000437.1:0-2610 GCA_965652335.1 uncultured Gammaproteobacteria bacterium
GTTGGTGAAATGGGTGGTGCCGATCATCACACACTGGATGAGTGAGACCGGCACATTTGACTGGCCCAGGATGCTGCGAATGGCGCCGACGATGCCATCGCTGACATTCAGCGTGGTGGGTGACTTGCACCACGCCACCACCTTTTCGCCATCCATCAGGACGGCATCCGTATTGGTGCCGCCCACGTCTACGCCGATTCTCATCGGAATCGCTTACTCGAAGTTATAGGACAGCGTGACTCCGTAAGTCAGCGGTGCGCCGAAATAGCTTACCGGACCCGCCACGCCGCCGGTGAAGCCACCTACGCGGTACTCCTCGTCGGCCAGGTTGCGACCCCAGGCCATGGCCTGCCATTTGCCGTCATTGGCGGATATGCCGAAACCGGCGTTCAGCAACCAGTAGGAGTCTTCCTGCAGGAACTCGGTCTCGTAGATGTCAAAGAACACATCATCCTGGTAGCTGAAATCCGCCTGCACGAACCAGTAGGTGGAGCCATTCTGGGCGAATTCGTAGCGGCCGCGGCCATTCAGGTTCCACTCGGGGGATACCGCCGGCCTGCCGCCGGGCTGCACTTCCGTGATGAACGGATCGGTGATCTCGGCATCCAGGTAGCCCACGCCAAAGAACAGCGTCAGGCCATCGGTGGGCGCGGCCTGCAGCTCCACTTCAAAGCCGATGTTTTCAGCATCGCCGATATTCTGCAGGGCGAACAGGTTTTCCACGCCACCGGCGCCGCCTTCAATCGTGCCCTGGGCTTGCAGGTTCTGGTAATCGTAGTAGAAGAAGGCGGTGTTCAGCTGCAGCATCCCGTCGACCAGGGTGCTCTTGCTGCCCACTTCGTAGGCATAGAGGATTTCCTCGTCAAACGGGATGATGTTGGCCGGGCTGAATACCAGGGTTCCCTGGAAGCCGCCGGACTTGAAGCCCTTGCTGATGCTGCCGTACAGCAGGTTGTCATCATTCAGCTGGAAGTCGATGCCGATCTTGCCGGACCAGGCGCCAAAGTCCTCGGAGTAGGAGGCCGGCGGAAACAGCAGGCCGGATTCCGTCGGGCCGGATTCACCGGGCCCCGGATAGGCGCGCCATGGCGTGGTGACGTTGTTGAGTTCCTTGTCTTCCCAGGTGTAGCGCAGGCCGCCGGTCAGGTGCCAGCGTTCGTTCAGGTCATACTCGACCTGGCCGAATATCGCGGTGGATTTTGATTTCTGCTGGAAGGTGTTGCCCAGCTCATCCAGCACGGCGTAATTCGAAGGAACCCCGAAGATGAAGGGCGGGAAGCCTGAGCCGGTTACTTCATAGATGGTGCCGTCGTCGATTTCATCGGTGCTGTAGAACAGCCCGCCCACCCAGCTCATGGGTCCGGTGCTGTCGGAGGCGAGACGTAGTTCCTGGGTGAGCTGGTCGATGGTGCTGATCAGCACCTGGTCGATGCGGCCCTCGATGTACTGGCCATCCGTGTCGCCGTACTCAAAGCGGTCCAGCTTGTCATAGCTGGTCACCGAGGTCAGCGTCATGGTGTCGAAGCCCCAGTTGGCGATCAGCGACATACCCGTGGAATCGTTGTCGCGATAGGGCACTCCATCAACCGTGTCGATGCTGCCATTGCTGCTCTTGTAGCCGCCTACGCCCGGAACAGTGAGGCTGTTGAGGCTGGAATTGTCCTGCCCTGCGTGGACCTTGAAGCGCAGGTCAAAGGTGTCCGAGACAGTCCAGTCGACGATGCCACGCAGTGATACGCGGTCAATACCACCATGCTTGTTGCCGGTGATGAGATTGGTCTGGTAGCCGTCGCTGTTGGTGAAATCAAAAGCCAGGCGGGCATTGACCGATTCAGCCAGCGGGCCACTGATGGCGCCGGCGGCCTTGTAGTAGCCATAGTTGCCGATTTCCAGGTCGGCATAGGCTTCAAGTTCATCGGTAGGTGCCCTGCTGATGAACTGCACAGTGCCGCCGGTGGTGTTGCGGCCATACAGGGTGCCCTGCGGGCCTTTCAGCACCTCGACCCGCTCCACGTCAAACATCTGGAACAGCAGCATGGCCGGCGAAGAAATGTACACCTGGTCCACGTAGGTGCCCACCGAGGTCGCCTGGTTGATGGCGTAGTCATTCACGCCCACACCACGGATGGTGAAGTTCGGGATGTTGGTTACCAGGGTGTTTACCGAGAAGTTGGCGGTCTGTGCGGTGACATCCGCCGGTTGCTGGAAGCGCAGGTCCTTGATGCTTTTGGCGTCAAACGCGGTGATGGCGATACCCACATCGTTGATGTTCTGTTCGCGCTTCTGCGCGGTAACGATGATTTCCTCCAGGGCCCGGACCGACTTGTTCGCTTCCTGCGGAGTTTCCTGCGCCAGGGCTGACAGAGGGCCGGCCAAAGGCAGCAGCAAACCAAGGCTGATCGCTGCCCGCAGGCTTTTGACGGAAGGAATTCTGGATGTAAGTGCCATGCATTTGTCCTCTGAAATCGAAGTCGATGGGTTCATGGTCCGGTCGGTCCGGCCTGATGACTTTCCACAGCCAGTCCCCAACCGGCTGCGAAAGCCATTTGACACTACTGCCTCATTTGTTCGGGCTTCAATTGGAAAATTGGACAGTCAGCGGATTTTTTT
>CBFGWJ010000438.1:0-2609 GCA_965652335.1 uncultured Gammaproteobacteria bacterium
CTGGCTGCCGCCGGTGACCAGCAGGCGCAACCTGCCTTCACGCCCGGACAAGCGCTGCTCGGGCGGCAGGATGGCAACCAGGTCATCGCGTACCGGATTGCCACAGGTGAGGGTCTTCATCCTGTCCGGCCAGGTGCCCGGAAAGGCCTGCAACACATGGCTGGAAAATTTCGCCAGCACCCGATTGGTCAATCCGGGAATGCGGTTCTGTTCATGGATGATCAGCGGCACGCCGCTGAACCGCGCCGCCAGGCCACCGGGGCCGGCTGCATAACCGCCAAAACTGACCGCGCAACCCGGCTGCAGGCGCCGCATGACCGAACGTGCCTGCCTTACGGCGCGCAACAGGTTCCAGGGCATCGCCAGCCAGCGCTTCAGGCCCTTGCCGCGCAATCCACTGATGGTCACCGTATCGATGGGAATGTTGGCTGCCGGAACTTTGTGGCACTCCATGCCGCCCTGGGCGCCCAGCCAGTGCACGTTCAACCCCCGCCGTTGCAGGCTGGCAGCCACTGCCAGCCCGGGAAATATGTGCCCGCCGGTTCCTCCGGCAAGGATCATCACAAGCTGCTGTGGCCGTTGATGCGCCATGTCGTTCTGCATATTCATACGCTGCAGCTCACGCCATGGCCCGCTTGACGCTGACGCGCTGGCGCACGGCCGGCCCGGCATCACGATCCAGTTCATACTTGATGCGCAGCACCATGCCGAGCGCCAGCAGAGTCATCAGCGTGCTGCTGCCGCCGGAGCTGATCAATGGAAGAGTCAGCCCTTTGGTGGGCAAGACACCGAGGTTTACGCCAATGCTGACGATGGCCTGCAGGCCAAACCACAGCCCCACTCCGAAAGACAGGAATCCGGCGAATGGCCGGCCACGCCGGTGCGCCACCATGCCGATGATCATCATGCGCGTCACCAGCAGCATGAACAACCCGAGAATGACGATGACACCGGCCAGCCCGAATTCCTCGGCCAGCACCGCGAAAATGAAATCGGTATGCGCTTCAGGCAGGTAGAAAAGCTTCTGGATGCTGGCACCCAAGCCGACACCGAACACTTCGCCACGCCCCACGGCAATCAATGCCTGGGTGAGCTGGAATCCGCTGTTGAACGGGTCTGCCCATGGATCCATGAAACTGACGATGCGCCGGAGCCGGTAGGGTTCCATGGCGGCGAAGCCAAAAGCGGGCAGCGCCAGCATGGCCAGGACAGCGATGTGTTTCCAGGCAGCTCCGGCCAGCCAGATCAGCCCGCCGATAATGGCCACAATCACGGCGGCACTGCCCATATCGGGCTGAATCAGCAGTATGCCTGCCAGCACCCCGCCAAAAATCAGCGGCTTCAGCGTGTCAAAAAACCGGGTCGTTACTTTTTCCGCCTTGCGGGCCAGGTAGCCGGCCACGTAGATGATCACCATCAGTTTGACTGCTTCAACCACCTGGAAACTCGCGAAACCAAGGCGGATCCAGCGCTTGCTGCCATTCACTTCGTAGCCGATCCCCGGAATGAAAACCAGCAACAGGGCCAGGGCCGACAGCAGCATCATGGGGCGGCTGATCCGCTCCAGGAAATCTATGGACACCACGCGAAACGAACAGGCCAGCATCAATCCCAAGCAGATGTAGATGCAATGGCGGAGCAGGTAGTAATAGACGGGCGAGTTCTGCCCCTCGGCAATCGCGATGGAAGCCGAACCAACCATGACGATACCGATGGAGAGCAGCAGGATGGCGGGGATAAGGATCCAGCTGTCGAGGTCGACATGAGGCGCAGCCAGGCCCGACTCCCTGGCTTGCATCCTGGTCTTGCCTGCGCCTCTGTTCAACATGGATTGAGCTCCCCGCTCCTCAACGTATCTTCAGGGTGGCCAGGCCGGCCAGCACGAGGATGACGGAAATGATCCAGAACCGAACGATGACCCGCGGCTCCGGCCAGCCTTTCAATTCAAAATGATGGTGGATGGGCGCCATGCGGAATATCCGCTTTCCGGTGAGCTTGAACGACGCCACCTGCAGCATCACCGAGACGGTCTCCATCACGAAAACTCCCGCCATCAGGATGAACACCAGTTCCTGACGCACAATGACCGCGATCAGGCCCAACGCAGCGCCCACCGAAAGCGCACCGATGTCGCCCATGAAAATCTGCGCCGGATAGGTGTTGAACCACAGGAAGCCCAGGCCGGCACCGCCCAGCGCCCCGCAGAAAATGGCCAGTTCGCCGGCACCTGGAATGTAGGGCATGGCGAGGTAACCCGAGAACACCGAGTGTCCGGCCACATAGGCGAAAATTCCCAGCGCCGCCGCGAGAAACACTGAAGGCATGATGGCCAGCCCGTCGAGACCGTCGGTGAGGTTCACCGCGTTGGAAAAGCCTACGACCATGAAATAGGTGGTCACGACATAGAATACGCCCAGCGGTATGGCCACGCCCTTGAAGAAGGGCACGATCAGCTCGGTGGCCACCGGCGTATCCGCGGTCAGGTAGAGAAAAACCGCAATCATGATGCCGAATATCGACTGCCACAGGTATTTCCAGCGGGCGGCCAGGCCTTTGGAATCCTGCAGCACCAGCTTCTTGTAATCATCCAGCCAGCCGATCAGGCCGAA
>CBFGWJ010000439.1:0-2608 GCA_965652335.1 uncultured Gammaproteobacteria bacterium
CAGGTCCAGGCCGTGGTTGATGCCGGCATCCAGCAGGTTTTCACCATCGGCGGGAAGCTCGAAACGATTGGTGCGGCCATCCGCGATCAGCGTGACCTGGCAGACCTTGCCGCTGTATTTGCGTGCCCTGGCCAGGTGCTTTTCAACGGTGGCCCGGGCATCTTCCGCCGATGAACCGAACAGCTCGTAATGAATCTGCGCCTGGTCCACTCCCACCGAGCGCAGGCCGCGCGAAACCTCGGAGATCATCGACTCCGGCCCGCAGATAAAATACTCATCAAACGCCCGCAACTTCACCAGTTGCCGATTCAGCTCCCCACCTTTGCGGTTATCCAGGCGTCCATTGAGAATTTTCGGGCCCTGGTCTTCGCGGCTCAGAAAGTTGATCCACTGGAAGCGGCTCATGTAACGGTTCTTGAGAAAGCCCAGGCTCTCGCGAAACATGATGCTGCTGGTACGCTGATTGCCCAGCAACAAGGTCACTTCGCTGTCCGGCTCGGCTTGCAGGATAGTGCGGATATTTGATATCACCGGCGTGATGCCGCTGCCGGCCGCGATGAACAGGTAGTTGCGACGTGAATTCGGATCCAGCGGCGTGAAGAAATTGCCCTGCGGCGGCATAACAGCCAGCTTTTGGCCGGGCGCCAGCGTGTCGCAGGCAAAGTTGGAGAATACGCCGTCATCCACCCGCTTGATGGCAATCTGCAGTTGATCGTCGTTGACAGCGGAGCAGATGGAGTAGGAACGCCGGATTCTTTCGCCATCGATTTCCGATTCAAGCGTGAGGTACTGCCCCTGCCGGAACCGGAACTGATCGCGGGATTCCGGCGGAACCTGAAAAGTGATTTTCACCGCGCTGTCGGTTTCAGGCTCGACGCGGGCAACTGTCAGTGTGTGAAACGTTTGTTCTGCCACTTCAGCTAGGCGTCCTGGTCAGTAGGGTTTGAAATAATCAAAAGGCTCGGCGCAGCGCTGGCACTGGAACAGGGCCTTGCAGGCGGTGGAGCCGAATGTACTGACTTCCCTTACGTCCTCGCTTTCGCAATGCGGGCAGCAGGGTGCCTTGGCTGCGTCCGCTGATTTGCAGGGCGGGGCGATTCCGAAAGACTGCAGTTTCTCGTGCGCGAAGTGTGTCATCCAGTCGGTGGTCCAGGCCGGTGACAAACGCGTCTTGATGGTGATGCTGGAATAGCCCGCCTCAAACAGCGCACGCTCGATATTTTCCTCTACCACCCGCATGGCCGGGCAGCCGGAATAGGTGGGTGTGATGGTGACGATGATGGTTTCGCCCGCTACCTCCACATCCTGCAGAATGCCCAGCTCGGCAATGCTGAGCACCGGAATTTCCGGGTCTTTGACGTTCTCCAGAATGGCCCGCACCCGCGCCAGCGGCGCAAAGCCGGAAGACGGAATTCCGGATTGCAAATCCACCGGCGGGCGAATGGAAAGAATGTCGGGGCGGCTGCGCATTCACCATTCCAGGCCGGGGTAGGCCCGCTGCAGGAACTGCAGTTCACACAGCAGATGGCCCAGCCACTCGGTGTGCTTGCCCTGGCGCCCTCCGCCGGCTTGCCAGTCGTCCTCGGGAATCCGGGTATCAGCAGCCGTGAGCACCTCGCGCACCTGTGATTCCCAGGCCGGTTTCAATGCCGGGAGATCCACCGCGATACCGGCCGCGCAAAGCTCGGCGTTCAATGCATCACTTTCAAACAGCTCAGCGGTGTATCCCCACAGTTCATTGATGGCATCCTGCAGCCGCTGGTGACTTTCAGCGGTGCCTAATCCGAGTCGCAGCATCCACTGCTGGCTGCGGCGCAGGTGGTAGCGTGACTCTTTCACCGCTTTGCCGGCAATGGCCGCCAACTGCGCATCGGCGGATGTCTGCAACTGTGTGAGGAATGCCAGATTGAACACATCAATCAGGAACTGGCGCGCCATCGTAAAGGCGAAGTCACCGCGCGGCAGTTCATAAATCAGCGCGTTGGTGAATTCGCGGGTATCGCGCCTATAGGCCAGATCGTCTTCGCTGTACGCGCTATCCGCCAGCTCTGCCGCATAGCCATAGAACAGACGGGCGCGGCCCAGGAAGTCCAGCGCCACGTTGGTCAGGGCCAGGTCTTCTTCCAGGAAGGGACCGCGGCTGCACCATTCAGACAATCGATGCCCGTGTATCAGCGCATCGTCCCCGAGTCGTATCGCATACTGCTGGAGGGCAGCGGAATGCGGGTTGCTCACCTTCGGCATTACATGCCTTCCACTTCAGGCGGCAGCACGTACTCGGCCGCCTGGCGATAGGTCTTGTCGGTCTGCGGGTCGAGAAAACTTTCGCAATCCTCTTCCTGCGAAGCCACGATATCCGCCGACTTCACCACCCAGATGCTCACGCCTTCGCCGCGCCGGGTGTACACATCGCGCGCATAGGCCAAAGCCTGCTCATGGCTTTCGGCATGCAGGCTGCCGACGTGTTTGTGATCCAGACCGCGCCGCGAGCGGATGAATACTTCAAACAGCGGAATTCGCTCATGCATGGCTTTGCTCCGGTGCAGCGCGGCTGGCCTGCGCGTTTTTGCGGGATTCATAGGCATGCATGGCCTGGCGCACCCAGGCA
>CBFGWJ010000440.1:0-2607 GCA_965652335.1 uncultured Gammaproteobacteria bacterium
GGGAACGGCTGGATACTTTCGCTGGTGGGCGGCTACGATTTCAGCCGCAGCAAATACAACCGCGTGATCCAGAGCAAGCGCCAGCCGGGATCGAGCTTCAAGCCGTTCGTGTATTCCGCCGCGCTGGAACGCGGCTTTACCACCGCCAGCCTGATCAACGATGCGCCCATCGTATTTGACGACCCGGAACTGGAGCGCACCTGGAAGCCGCAGAACTTCAGTGAAAAATTCTACGGCCCCACGCGCATGCGCGAAGCCATGGTGCACTCACGCAATCTGGTTTCCATCCGCCTGCTGCGTGATTCGGGGCTGGAGTTTTCCCGCGACTACATCCTCAAGTTCGGCTTTGATGATGGCGACCTCACCCGCGACCTGACCCTGGCGCTGGGCAGCGCCTCCGTGCCGCCGCTGGCCATGGCGCGGGGCTATGCCGTGTTTGCCAACGGGGGGTTCCTGGTGGAACCGGTGTTCATCGATCGCATCGTCGATGCTGCCGGCGGCCTGGTGTACCAGACACCGATACCGCGTCTGTGCGGCCCCTGTGATGAACCCGTCGTGGCTGACAGCAGCGAAGAGGAAGAAATGGCCGAAGCGACACTGCTGCAACCCGAACTGCGGCCACTGGACATCACCCGGAACCAGCCCGGGCTGGATGAGACCCTGGCCACTGTCGGCCAGGCTCCGATTCGCATCCAGAGCGAACCCACGATCGCTCCGCGCGTGATCACCGAACCCAACGCCTACCTGGTGCGTTCCATGATGATGGACGTGATCCGCCGCGGCACCGGGACCAAGGCCATGCAGCTCGGCCGCAATGACCTGGCCGGCAAGACCGGCACCACCAACGAGCAGCGCGACGCCTGGTTTTCAGGCTACAACAACGAAGTCGTGACCTCGGTGTGGGTGGGCTTTGACAACCACGAACCGCTGGGCCGGCGTGAACTCGGCGGCGCCGCCGCGCTGCCCATCTGGATCGATTACATGGCCGTGGCGCTGGAAGGTATCGAGGACCAGCAGCCGGTCATGCCACCCGGCCTGGCCCAGGCGCGTATCGATCCGGAGACCGGATTGCTTGCAAGACTTGATAATCCGGATGCAATCATGGAAATATTCGCAGCAGGCAATCTACCCCCCATGGAACCCGAAGCCGTAGGAGAGAGCCAGGATGCCCCAGTCTCGGAAAACCCGTACGAGATCTACTGACAGCTTCCGCGCCCGTGATTTTGCCGGGCGACAGCAAAGGAAACTGCACCAGGTCCGCTCCCAGGTTGCCCTCGAGGCGGCGCGCATCATCGCCACCGAAGAGCAATACGATTTCCACACCGCCAAACGCAAGGCTGCCGAACGTATCGGCATCAGCGAACGGCTGGCCCTGCCCAGCAACCTCGAAGTGCAGGAAGCCCTGCTCAGTTACCAGAACCTGTATGGCGGGCAGCAGCACGCCAACCACCAGGAGCGCCTGCGCCTGGTCGCTTTGGCTGCCATGCGCCTGCTGCATGATTACTCTCCGCGTCTGGTCGGGCCGGTACTCGACGGATCGGCCGGTGAGCATTCCCGCATCTCGCTGCATGTGTTCTGTGATGCCGCCGAAACGCTGGTGCTGGACTTCCTCGAACGCGGCCTGCCCTTCAAGCAGGAACAGCGGCGCCTGCGCGGCAACGATCGCGATTACATCAACGTGCCGGTGTTCGTGATCGAAGTGGAAGGTCGCGCGGTGGAGTTACTGCTGTTGCCCACCCTCAGCCTGCGCCAGGCGTTGCCCAGCCCCATCGACGGCAAGCCGCAGAAGCGCGCCAGCCTGGTGGAGCTGGAGGAAATGCTGGGATTGAGTTCGAGTGCAGCCTGAAACGGCGCGGATTCAGACAGCGCAGCCCGAGGCAGCGCACCCTGAGGCAGCGCAACCTGAATTTCTGGCCCGGAGGGTCACTGGCATGACGATTCGCAAGGTGTGTGGTCCGCTGTTCGCCCTGGTGCTGCTGGTCGCCGGCCTTACCGGCTGCGCATCGCTGAACCCGAACTACGAGCAACCCACCGTCACCCTCAGTTCATTCCGTGCCCTGCCCAGCGAGGGAATGACGCCCAGCTTTGAAATCGGCCTGAGGATCATCAACCCCAATCCTTCATCGCTGGCGCTCAGCGGCGTGGTCTACACCGTGTCAGTGCAGGGCCATGAACTGGTCAAGGGCGTGGGCAAGGATTTTCCCGCCATCGAAGGTTACAGCCAGGGCGACGTCACCCTCACCGCCAGCGCCAACCTGCTGGGCGGCATCCGCCTTTTGGGCGACCTGATGCAGGTCAGCAGCGATTCACTGGATTACGATTTCGAGGCGCGGCTGGACCTGGCCGGCCTGCATCCATCGATTCGCGTGCACGAGAAAGGCACCTTTCAACTGGCGCCTCAACCCCGCTAACCTGCAGCGATCAGCGCTTGTCCAGCGGCGTGTAAGCCCGTTCCGTCGGCCCGTCGTAAACCTGCCGTGGCCGTCCGATCTTGGTGGGTGTTTCGGATTGCTCCAGCCACTGTGATACCCAGCCCACGGTACGGGCGATGGCGAACATCACGGTGAACATGCTCACCGGGAAGCCCAGCGCCTTGTAGATGATGCC
>CBFGWJ010000441.1:0-2604 GCA_965652335.1 uncultured Gammaproteobacteria bacterium
AGTCGGGGGTGGGTTCCAACGACCTGGGGCTTGATCGCGGCCAGTTGCAGCGTACCCGGCTGGTGCGCTTCGAACGCTTCGGCAACAAGGTGCTGATGATCGAACCCAACCTGGAATTCCGCGCCAACACCGCCAACGCTGCCGAGCAGCGGGCCGTGACCCAGGCTTTTGCCCAGTCGGTGATTGCCGGCTTCGAGATCACCAATCCCGGCGGGGACACGGTGAACATCGACCTCACGCCCATGCTGCTTTCGGACATGACACGCATCTCCACCTACATCAAGGAACTGGAGCAGGGCAGTTTTGAGCTGGATGCGGGCCGCTCCGCAGTCGACACCGCCGGGATCCGCAACTTTCCACGGAACACGCTCATCCCCACCGTGCTGACCTTCAAGGGCAGTGAACCCGGCCGGTTCATCCAGGACGTGACCCCGACTCCGGATTCGATGACAGTGCGCGTCACGCACCAGTTCGTGCAACTGCCCGAGGCCGGCTACGAACCTCGCGCCTTCCATCCCCGCTCGGGTTACTTCGCGCTGCAATACAAGGATTACGCCGTTCCGCTGGAAAGCGCCATGGACCAGCGCCTGATTTACCGCCATCGCCTGAAGCCGGGCGAGACCCTCACCTACTACGTGGACAACGGTACGCCCGAGCCGATTCGCAGCGCCCTGATCGAAGGTGCTTCCTGGTGGGCCGATGCGTTTGCCGCAGCGGGCTTTCCCGATGCCTTCAAGGTGGAAGTGCTGCCGGAGAACGCCGACCCGCTGGATGTGCGCTACAACGTCATCCAGTGGGTGCACCGCGCCACCCGCGGCTGGTCCTACGGATACAGTGTTTCCGACCCCCGCACCGGCGAGATCATCAAGGGCCATGTCAGCCTGGGTTCCCTGCGCGTACGCCAGGACCAGATGATTGCCGAAGCGCTGACGGCCCCGTTCCAGGGTGAAGGGGCAGACGTGAAAGCTGCGCGCGAAATGGCCCTGGCCCGCCTGCGCCAATTGTCGGCGCACGAGGTCGGGCACACGTTGGGCATCGACCACAATTTCGCCGCATCCCATGATGGCGATGCATCGGTGATGGACTATCCACATCCCGATATCTATCTGGATGAGCAGGGCGTCATCCGGCTGGACAAAGCCTACCGGACCGGCGTCAGCGCCTGGGACAAACTGGCGGTGCGCTACGGTTACAGCGAATTCCCTGCCGGAACTGAAAGCTCCGGCCTGGCGGCCATCCTGCAGGCGGCCGAGGAGCAGAACCTCTCGTTCATCACCGACCAGGACGCTCGTGCGCCTGGCAGCGCGCATCCGGCGGCCAATTTATGGGACAACGGCAGCGATGCCATCCGCCGCCTGGACGAATTGCTGGTCATTCGCCAGGTGGCGCTGCAGCAATTTTCAGCCGGCACCATTCCCGACGGTACCGCTCTGTTTGAAATGGAGAGCCGGCTGGTGCCGGTATACTTGCTGCACCGCTACCAGGTGGAAGCCGTGGCCAAGCTGATCGGCGGGCTGAATTACGACTACCGCTTGCGTGGCGACGAGCTCCGGACCATTTCACCGGTGGATGCCGATGTGCAGGCCAAGGCAGTGAACACACTGCTGGGGTTGCTGGAACCCGCGACACTGGCCCTGCCACAAAACCTGCGCTATTTGGTTCCGCCGCCACCTACCGAGTACCGCCGCGATCGCGAAAACTTTCCCACGGCAACCGGTGCGCCGTTTGATCACCTGGCGCCCGCGCGGGCCGGAGCTGACCTGGTGCTGGCGGAATTGCTGCAACCGCAGCGCCTGACCCGGCTGGCCGAACAACATGCGCTGGATCCGGCGCAGCCCGATCCGCAGGACCTGCTGGACAGGCTGGCCGGCAACAGCTGGCTGGCCAGGAATGCTTCCGATCAGTACTTGAACGCCATTCAAACCGAAGTTGGCTGGCTGCTGCTGCGACACCTGATGGCATTGGCCAGCGAGCCGGGCTCGGCGGACAGCACGCGCGCGCTCGGCCTCGGCCAATTGGTCAGGCTGGAGGACGGCCTGGGCAGTAAGGCAAGAAAAGGTGATGCCCAGGCTGTCGCCGCCCGGCAGCAAATCCGCACCTTTCTGGAGCAGCAAACAGCAATACCCGCGGCACCAGCCAATCCAACACCGCCCGGCAGCCCGATCGGCTAGGGTGGGCAGCTTGGCTGCCTCCTGCAATGTAGGAGCGAGCCGCGCTCGCGACCGGGAACTGGAATATCGGCAGCATGGCTGCCTCCCACTGGGATCAATGCCAGATTCTGTAGGAGCGAGACGCGCTCGCGACCGGAAACTGGAATGTCGGCAGCATGGCTGCCTCCTACAGGTGGGTTCAGCAATGTAGGAGCGAGCCATGCTCGCGACCGGAAACTGGAATATCGGCAGCATGGCTGCCTCCTACAGGTGGGTTCAGCATTGCAGGAGCGCGCCACGCTCGCGACCGGAAACTGGAATATCGGCAGCATGGCTGCCACCTACAGGTGGGTTCAGCAATGTAGGAGCGAGCCATGCTCGCGACCGGGAACTGGAATGTCGGCAGCATGGCTGCCTCCTACAGGTGGGTTCAGCATTGCAGGAGCGAGCCATG
>CBFGWJ010000442.1:0-2602 GCA_965652335.1 uncultured Gammaproteobacteria bacterium
CCATTCCTTCCTGTTCGTGGTTTTCATACTGATGCTGGTGGCCGACACAATCGCCAGCATCGCGGAGCCAACGGGCCAGGGCACCTGGACGGAAGTCTCGCTGTGGACCGACATCGTCCTGGGCTGCTGGATTCCCCTGTACCTGCTGATATCCCTCAAGACGGTCTACCGGCAGGGTTGGCTTTTTACCTTGCTGAAATTCGGGTTGGTGGGCATTTCCTACATCGTGCTGCTGGCGCTGGTGACCAGCGCCACTGCCATCGCCAGCTTCGTGCTTTTGTGAGCCCGCAACACCCGGCCGGCGTGAGTACTTCAGGCATAGCGCCTTTGCAGGTATTCAAACATTGCGCGCAACCCTAACGCATCACCGCCCTCAGGCCGTCCCGGCCGGCTGGACTGGTTCCAGGCAAAAGTGTCCAGATGAACCCAATCCGTTTTGTCAGGAACAAAATGCTCCAGGAACAGGGCCGCGGTAATGCAGCCACCGTAGGGGCTCTTGCCGCTGTTGTTGATGTCCGCGATGGAGCTTTTGATCAGGTCGCGGTACGGGCGATACAGCGGCATGGTCCAGACCGGGTCCTCGCAGGCATCCCCCACATCCTGGATCACCCGGGCCACATCCCGGCTGTTGCTGAACAGCGCCGGCAGGTCGGTGCCCAGCGCCACGCGGGCGGCGCCTGTCAGCGTGGCGAAATCCACAATGAGGTCAGGTTTGGATTCACTGGCATAAGCCAGCGCATCTGACAGCACCACGCGGCCTTCCGCATCGGTGTTGCCGATCTCGATGTGCAGGCCCTTGCGCGTGGGAATCACATCGCCGGGACGATAGGCATTACCGGCGATGGAGTTTTCCACCGCGGGAACCAGCAGCTTCAGCCGCACCGGCAAATGCGCCTGCATCACCAGCCTGGCCAGGGCCAGCGCATGCGCCGCGCCGCCCATGTCTTTTTTCATCAGCGCCATGCCGGAGGAGTTCTTGATGTCCAGGCCGCCGGTATCGAAACACACACCCTTGCCCACCAGCGCCACCAGCGGGTGATCGTCCTCACCCCAATCCAGTTCCACCAGCATGGGTGGCCGGTGCGATGCGCGGCCCACGGCGTGGATGGCCGGGAAGTTCTGCTCCAGCAATTCATCACCGGCAATTCTCCGGGTGCGGGCGCCAAATGCCGCGGCCTGTGCTTCCACCGCAGCAACCAGTTCGGCTGGGCCCAGGTGTTCGGTTGGCGTGTTGACCAGGTCGCGCACCAGGGTCTGCGCTTCCAGCAGGGATTGGACCGAGGCTGCAAACCCAGCCGGCAACACCAGCGTGGGGCGCGGTTTGGTGCTTTTGCGGTAGCGTTCGAAACGGTAGGCCGCCAGGCCCCAGCCCAACAGCGCCTGCTTTTGCTGGTCTTCGGTCCAACCGGACTCCAGCCGGTAAGTCCCGGCAGGCAGGCTGCTGTAGATAGTCGCCAGCTGGTAAAGGTGCCCATTCTCCTGCTCGCCGAACAGCACCTCCTTAACCTGGCCCTGTGGCGTTGGGAGCTGGACCACCTGTCCCGGTTTGGCCTTGAAGCCCGCTCCACTGACCCACTGCTTTTGCGCCTTGCCGGCCTTGGCCAGCCAGGTCTTGAACGTGGTTCGGTTCAACGGAATCAGCGGTGTGGCCGACCTGGCTGCCGCCGCGGTTTTAAAAACTTTGTAGCTCATCTTCTCTCCTGCCGGCCAGGCAGCTTTCCGGGCCGAAACCCGGAACAGGCTGCCGTAGCGGTCCCGATTGCATTTCAGCTAGTCTACGAGAAAACCGGACCATGAGGGACCCGGTGTGCCCTGTCGGCTAACGGCCTTGCCCCGTGATCAGCCGCGCGCCACGCCGGTAGGTCAGGTATTCCCACAACCAGCGGATGGAAACCACCACCGGGCTGGGCACGCCCAGCAGGAAGTAAATGTGTGAAACTCCCCAGATCCACCAGGCCAGCCGTCCTTTCAGGTGAATCCGGGGAAACTCGATCACCGCTGAACGCCTGCCGATGGTGGCCAGGTAACCAGCGTGCCGGTATTTGAACGGCGCCGGGTCGCCGCTGCCGGCCATTCGCCGTCGGATCAGTTTCGCCACATAGCGGCCCTGTTGCTTGGCGGCCGGGGCGATTCCTGGCACGAGGGTGCCGTCATCCGCCATGACGGTTGCCGCATCACCGATGACGAATACGTTGGATTCCGCCGCAATGGACAGATCAGGCTGCACCCTGACACGCCCCGCCCGGTCGGCTTCAACTCCCAGCCATTGCGCCACCGGTGATGCCATCACGCCTGCCGCCCAGATCACGGTGCGGGCGGGGATGAATTCGCTTCCAAGGCTCACCCCGCTCGCCTGGCAGTCGCTGACGGCCGTCCCCAGGCGCACTTCCACGCCCAGCTCTTCCAGTGCCTGCTGCGCGTAGGCCGACGATTCCGGGCCGACAAACGGCAATAAACGCGGGCCTGCTTCAATCAATATGATACGGGCCTGGCGCGGATCGATGCGACGGAAGTCGGCAGCCAGCGTGTGGTGCGCAAGCTCGGCAATCGTGCCCGCCAGCTCCACCCCGGTGGCACCGCCGCCGACAATGACAAAGCGAAG
>CBFGWJ010000443.1:0-2599 GCA_965652335.1 uncultured Gammaproteobacteria bacterium
GACGGGGCTGTCAAACAGCCTGGGCGGCAGGCCTTGCGCCGTTTGCGCCACCTGTTCGGTAAGCTGCCGGGTCAGCGCCGAAAGGGCTTCCTGGAAACTGTCCACATCGCCGGTTTCAACACCGTAGTAGAAGTCACCGATATCCTCGATCCGGCTCAGGTTGCGGTACTGCTGTTCCGCATAGGGATGGTTCTCCGCGCCTTCCGGCGTGCGCAGGTGCAACACCCAGGTGGCGATATTGTGTTCCCGCGCCAGCTCCCGCATGGCTTGAGTACTGAGGCCGGTGGAACCGAGTTCATCGTTGCCGGTTCTCGGCCCGGCATCGCTGATCAGGATAATGTAGCGGGCATCGTAGCCAGTCCAGTCCATGCTCTCGATGGCCTGTTTGATACCGGCATAGGCATCCTCATTGAAGCCGTGGCTGGAAACGGCAGCCGGCTTCACGCTCGCGATATTGGCCAGGAAGCTCTCACCGCTGACACCTTCCTGCAGGTTGACGAACACCTTGCTGAGGTATTCCAGGCCCGGGGCAGCGCTGGTGTTGTCGCGGTAGCCCACCAGGCCGAAGCTGACTTTGTCGGACAGGCCGGAAGATTCGATGGCCTGGTAAACGCCCTGCATGGTGTCGCGGGTGCGTTCAATGTAAGGCCCCATGGAGATCGTGGTGTCGATGACAAACACCACGCCGGCGCGGTAGCTTTGCGCGGCCCTGGGATCCTGCAGTGGCACTGAGGCCACGTGTAACAACCGGCCCTGTTCACCGCCGACCAGCACGTCTTCATGGTCCAGGATGGGCACCAGGTAGAAGTTGCGGCGGATGTCGATGAACTCGGCCGGCTGGATGGCAATGACGGGAGAGTCGCTGGCATCACCCACAGCGGCTTTTTCGCGCAGGGCCTGGTAAGCCCTGCCATCCTGCCGGTCGACCAGGGTTCGCAGGGAATCGCGGTCGCCAAACAGGGGCACGCGGGCTACTTTGGCCGGATCCTTGAAGCTGACGGTCAATGCCTGGTTCCAGTCGATGGCGGAACCGGAGGCCAGCCAGCCATCGGTGCTGCCATCGCTGTCGTAACCCACCTGCAGCCAGTCGCCGGATACCGAAGATTCGCGCGCGTATACGTAAAACACGGTGAACGGGGACACCTCAGCCACCACCGCCGAATCAGGCTCCGCTGCCTGGCGCAGCACGGAACCGGGAATGGCAATCACGCGCTGGAACAGCGTTTCCTTGCCCGGCATGATCAGGGGGCGGGAGTTTTGTGCCTGCACCGCACCGGCTGGAAGGACGGACAGTGCCGGAAAGAGGGCCAGAATGAAGATTATTCGGGTCGATAGTCTCATGAGTTTCATGTTCAGGGTAACCGCGTATCGGATCATGGAAGGGTTTGTGTTCACTGCCATTGCAACAGCAGCTGTTCAGCGTCGAGATTCCCTTCTTCCGCCGCCTGGTGGGCCCAGTCGTGTAATTCCTCCAGTCGCATCGTGGCCCGGCTCTCACCGGATTGCTGCGCCTGCTGGTACCACTTGAAAGCCTGGAACGGATCGGGCTGCTCCATCAGGCTGGTGGCAGGATCGAAATGGAGGGGATCATAAAGCTCCGCCAGTTCAAAGGCCGCCGGAGCATGGCCGCCCCGGGCCGCGAAAAAATACAGCAGTTGGGCATCAGCCAGCTTGCCTTCGGCGCGCAGCTGGCGTGCCTGCTCCAGTGCCGCGGCGTAATCCGGGGCCTGTTCCTGTTGTTGCTCCGCGATGACATCGCGCGCCAGTTCGGGTACCGCTTCCCGGGAAGTGGGTGGAGCCGTTTCCGCTTGCCCCGGGCCGGTCATGCGGTTGGAGAGATACCACAGCCCGAGCACGACCAGGATGATCGTCAGTGCTGCCAGCACCAACTGTGCCTGGGTGAGGGCCAGGCCGGATTGCAGACCGGCCGGATGGAATTTTTGCGGCTGGAATGGCCGTTGATGGGGTGTGCCTGCGTCGCTCATGGATTTATTGCTCCGTACTTTGAACCTTGTGCATGCGGACCATCATAGCGCTGTTGCGGCTGGATTGTGGTTTCCCGCCCCGATTACCCGTGTCGTATCGATCTCGAAAGCATGGGCCGGTAATCACGAAATCCTTGCCGAACCTGTGTCCAACCTGCGCCGACTCTGTATTGGCCAGGCTTATTTACTGCCTTTGAACGAGCCATGCAAGGTATGATCGGCGGCAGCTGATGAAGTTCACGCGATGCTGAGAAACAGACCATTCTGGATCACCCTGGCGCTGGTGGCGGTTTACCTGCTGGCCGGGTATTTCGCCGGCCCGCGCATTCTCCAGCCCAGGCTGCAGCAATTCGTGGCCGGGGAACTGGGCTACGGGCTGGCCTGGGAAAGCCTGCGGTTTGATCCGCTGACGCTGTCCGCGGACATCATTGGTGCGCGTTTGCTCGCCAGCGAAGATTCTCCCTGGCCGGATATCTCGGTAACGGCAGCTAAAGTGCATGTGCGCTTCAGTTTCTGGAAGCTGCGGCCTGCCGTGTCCGAACTGCTGCTGGAAGAACCGGTAGTGGAGCTGGCGGCCGATGCGCCGCAACCGTATCCCTGGGCCAGCCGCTGGC
>CBFGWJ010000444.1:0-2597 GCA_965652335.1 uncultured Gammaproteobacteria bacterium
CAGCTGGCGGCCACGCGGCCGTGGCTGGACCTGGACCGGGTGGGTATCCATGGCTCGTCCTATGGTGGTTTCACCACCCTGCGAGCCATGCTGGAGTACCCGGACTTCTTCAAGGTGGGCGTGGCCGGTGTCGCGGTGGCATCGTTTTCGCCCATGTACCCGGACTATCACTGGGAGTCGTTTCACGGCGAAGCCATCTACAGCGATGAAACCGACCGCCGGCCCACGCCGGATGCGCGGCCGGTGAACTACCAGAACAACGACGCGGTGCTGCAGTCCGGCAACCTGAAAGGCGACCTGCTGCTGATGCTGGGCGAACTCGACGAAAACGTGTTTCCCGCCACCACGCTGCAGTTCATCGACAGCCTGATCCGGCAGGACATCGACTTTGACATGTACTACTTCCCCAACCGGCCGCACCACCTCGCCAGCCCCTTCGCCATGCGCAAGGCCTGGGATTACTTCGTTGAGCACCTGCTGGGCGCGGAACCACCGAAATACAGGATGACGCTGAAGGACACGGTTTGGCAGGAGTGAAACACAACCGGGGCAGGCGCCGCGCTGTTCACTCAGGCAGCCCGGGCTGATGTATCAGTCCGCTGCTTGAGGAGCGCTGAGCGCCTTGCTGTAAAAGCCGGAAGGGTCAAAGCAGCACACCCGTTTCTTCCCTTTTGCCAGCATTTCGCAGGCATCGTCGATGCGCTTCTGGCGGGTTTGTTGCTGCTTGGCGGTGGTGATCCAATGGATCCAGTCGAGCCTTGCAAGTGTGGTGGTGCTGTTCCAGGTCGCGCGTGCGCCGGGATTCGCTTCAAGCGATTTGGCAAAGTCGTCCGGAACCTCCGGTTCGGGCTCTTTGCGCACCGGCCTGATTTCAAACCGGGCGGTTTCACCGAAGTTTGCGCCAGCTTTCCTGAACAGCGTCTCATCGATGGCCAGCCAATGACTTTTCCTGCCGTCCGGCTCCAGCAATGCTGAGAATGGGTGGCCATTGATGTTGCCTTCGATGGAGGTACGCCCACGTCGTGGCAGTTTCGCGCTGGCTTCCAAGGGCAGTATGACAAAGGCCCAGCGCGGGCCATCGCCGGGCTCCAGGGGGCGCTGCAGGGTGGCTTCAAACCGGGATTTTGATTTTTCCTGATTCATGATCAAAGCAAATTGTCAGCTTAAGCAGCTTGCTCCGGGTGAGCAAATGCTGGCGGCGGCCTGGCTGGCCGCGCATTCCCGATCATCATGAGCCCAAGCGGAGGGATTTCCAACTGCACATGCGCGAGGGCCGTGAACCGGACCAGCAATTGCGGCGTATTGCTACAGTGGGTTTCCACCAGTCCGGCATCCCGGATGCAGCCCAGGGTAGCCGACACATGGCCTGGATCGGGCACTCCTATCGACACCGTCTGCAACTCGAGCAAACCCAGCGGATGGTTGGTCGGTTCGGTTCGCGGTGACGCCTGGTCCTGTGGCCAGCTGAGCACGAACATTTCCGGCTCCGCCAACGGCATCGTATCGGCGAACCGGATGCAGCGATCCGGCGGCAGGTAAGCGGGCTGGTACACCCGGCTGGCGAAAGGCAGGCCGGATCCGGCGCCCTGCAACGATGAAAAACAGATGCCGAACGGATTTGAGGTACTGCCGCGATTGCTCCAACGCTCCCAGAGCTGGGTGGGGCTGGCCGTGTCTGACCGGGCTTCATCCGGATCGTGAACCCAGATCAGCTCCAGCATTCCGCGTTCAAAAAAAAACCGGCGGTTGGCCGTACCCTGGCCGGGATGTGTATTCGGCGTGCCCTCAACCAGGCCCGCATCCCTCAGCACCTCGGCTTCAGGGCCGTTCACTGCAGCGCAAACAAAAATATGGTGAAGGCGAAGCATATTCGACTTTTAGCGCTAATCTGGCTAGAAACTTTTCCCGTCCACATGTTTGCTGGCCAACACCCTGGGGTTGACTCCCGACAGGCAGTTGACATTCACGGCCAACGACTGGCTTCCGTCCGGCGCGGTGCCGCGGGCAAAGCCCTGCACCCCGCAGGTCTTGCAGAACAGGTGCTGGATGGCATGGTGGTTGAACCTGAATTCGGTGAGGTTGTCCTCCCCGGACTTCAGCGTGAAGCTGTCCGCGCTGGTGAAAGCGAGCACGAACCCCATGCGCTGGCAGCGGGAACAGTTGCAGGTGATGGTTTGATCCAGGTCGAGGTCTGCCTCAAACGTGACGGCGCCGCACTGGCAACTTCCTTCATAGTGGTGTGTGGTCATGATTTTTCTTCAGGGTTTGGGGTTCTTGTTCTGGTAACCGCGGCTGCGTCTGTTGGCAGTGAATCAGGTTCCTTCAATGATGAAAAGGGTGCATTCCGCATTGGCCTGCCTGATGCGCTGGACCGGCGCGTATTCCTCGGAGTCGGCAAAGGCCCGGGCGCTTTGCATGTCAGGGAATTCCACGATAACAATACGGGTTGGCGACCACAGGCCGGTTTCCCGCACATCCATGGCGCCACCCCGGGTCCGGTAAACACCGCCGTACTTTTCCGCGATGGGCCTGGCCAGCCGCTTGTACTCCTCATAGATTTCCGGGTTGTTGATTTTGGTATCGACGACGACAAATGC
>CBFGWJ010000445.1:0-2592 GCA_965652335.1 uncultured Gammaproteobacteria bacterium
GGTTACCTGCTCGCCGGCGTATTGATCGGCCCCTTTGTGCTGGGCCTGGTGGGTGAAGAAGGCCACGATGTCATGCATTTCGCCGAATTCGGCGTGGTGATGATGTTGTTCATCGTCGGCCTGGAAATGAAGCCGGCGCTGCTGTGGCGCATGCGTGTATCCATCCTCGGCATGGGTGGGGCGCAGGTGTTGGTTACCACCAGCGTGATTGCGGTAATTGCCTGGTACCTCGGCCTGAGTTGGCCGGCCGCCATCGCCGTGGGCATGACATTGTCACTGTCATCGACGGCGATGGTGCTGCAAACGCTGGACGAAAAGGGTTGGCTGAAAACCCAGGCCGGCAAGGCCGGGTTTTCGGTACTGCTGGCGCAGGATATGGCTGTGATCCCGATGCTGGCGCTGTTGCCTTTCCTGGCACTGGGCGGTGGCGGCGCCTCCGAAGCGGTGGATGGCTCCGGGCCCGACTGGGTTCAGGCACTGACAACGCTGGGCGTGATCGCCGGGTTGATACTCGCCGGCCTGTTCCTGACCCGTCCGCTGTTCCGCTGGATTGCCGACTCCAACAGCAACGAAGTATTTGTTGCAACCGCCCTGGCGCTGGTGGTTGGCGCCTCCCTGCTGATGACCACAGTGGGCCTGTCCCCGGCGCTGGGTACGTTCATTGCGGGCGTGGTTCTGGCGGACAGCGAATACCGCCATGAACTGGAAGCCGATATTGAACCGTTCAAGGGCCTGCTGCTGGGGCTGTTCTTCATTGCGGTGGGAGCCAGCATCGATTTTGCACTGGTCATGGATTCACCCTGGCTGATCGCCGGACTCGTACTGTTGCTGATCGCCATCAAATTTCCGGTGTTGCTGTTGCTGGGCCGCATTTTTGGCCTGAAACTGGCCGATAACCTGATGTTCGCTTTCATACTCGCCCAGGGTAGCGAGTTTGCATTCCTGCTGTTTTCCTATGCCATGCAGACACAGGTATTGAGCAGCGACCTGGCCAACCAGATGATCGTGGTGGTGGCGCTCTCGATGGTGGTAACGCCGTTGATGATCATTGTGTACGAGCGATTTGTGCAGCCCCGCTTTGCCGAGTTCGCCCAGCCACCCGAAGACTCTGAAGTGCGTGATCTGGAAAGCCCCATCATCGTGGCGGGCTTCGGGCGCTTTGGCCAGGTTGTGGCGCGCATGCTGAAGGCTGATGGTTACAAGACCACCCTGCTGGACCACGACGCCGGGCAGGTGGAGCTGTCGGCGCGATTCGGCAACAAGGTGTTTTATGGCGACCCCAGCCGGCTGGACCTGCTGCGCGCTGCCGGCGCCGAGAAGGCACGCCTGTTGATTGTGACCCTGGACGACCGCGAAAAAGCCGTTACCCTGGTTGAAACCGCCCGCACCCACTTTCCACACTTGCGCATCCTGGCCCGCGCTTATGACCGTTCTCATGCGTACAAGCTGATCGAGGCCAGGGCGGATGGTGTTATTCGCGAGACTTTTGGCTCAGCCCTGTTGATGGGTGAACAGGCCCTGAAACTTCTGGGCAACTCCGAAGCCCGGGCACGCCGGGTCATGGATTTGTTCCGCAAACACGACGAGGAAGGGCTGGCACGAATGTTTGAGCTGTGGGGTGATGAAAAGGCCTATGGCCAGGCCAGTCGCCAACATCTGGAGGTGCTGGAAAAGGTGCTGCAGGACGACCTTGACGATGAAGTCAATTCCATCGCTGCCAAAAACTGATGGGATGATCGTAAGCTCAGGCTGAATTGCCGCCATCAATCGGTATCGCAGCTCCAGTAATCTGCCGCGCAGCATCGGACGCCAGGAACACCACCAGTGCCGCAACCTCATCAGCCGTGGTGACTCGTCCCGTGGGGCTGCCCGCATCGGCTTCCGCGACTGCGAGTTCGGCGCTCAGTCCACGCGCGGCCCCCTCTGCATACAGCATGGGCGTTTCCACGTCGCCGGGACAGATCGCGTTGACCCGGATGCCTTCATGCGCGTGGTCCAGCGCCATGGCTTTGGTCATCAGCACCATGCCGCCCTTGCTGGCGCAGTAGGCCACGGCACGCCGGCCCCCCACCAGGCCCCAGTCGGAAGCAATGTTCAGGATCACGCCGCGCGATGCCCGCAAGTGCGGTAGTGCCGCGCGGCTGAGGTAAAACGGAGCGGACAGATTGGTAGTGAGGGTGCCCAGCCAGTTGTCATCGGTGGTTTCTTCAGCACTGGCCGCGGTGAAAATTCCGGCGTTGTTGACCAGCACGTCCAGCCGCGAGAACTCCGAGATGCAGGCCGTCACCAGTTCACTGCAGGCTTCCGCTGTGCTGAGGTCGCCCAGCCAGGTTCGCACCGGGTTTCCCAGATCCAGCAAAGGCCGGGTGCGCGCCCTGTTCCGCCCTGCGGCCATCACAGCGTATCCGGCGGCCAACAGGCCTTTCACGGCTGCTTCGCCGATGCCGGAACTGGCGCCGGTAACCAATGCAACTTTTTGTGTCATCGAAAAATCACCCGATGCAATTTCGCCATTGTCGGCGCTGAAGCGCCTCCTACATTCACCCTGCGTAGGAGCGGCTTCAGCCGCGACCCAACGCTGTCGGCGCTGAA
>CBFGWJ010000446.1:0-2589 GCA_965652335.1 uncultured Gammaproteobacteria bacterium
GTGCGCCTGGCCTGGATGTTTGAAGTGGCTGATCCGGCCCGAAGCGTGCGCGAGTTCGTGTTCGTGGACGCCCATACCGGAAAAGTCCTGAACCGGATCAAGGGCATCCAGACAGCGCTGGATCGCAAGGTCTCAGAGACTTTCCAGCCCAATGTCAAATGGCAGGACAGCGCCGCCGACCCTGACCCCATTCCGCCCGGCTGGGCCAGTGGCAGCGCCGGCCAGGTCCAGGCCTGGCAGGATGAAATCGATGGCGCGCGTGAGACGTATAACCTGATCGCCAGTATCACAGGCGGCTCCTGGCTCTCCTATGACGGCGCCGATGCCACGATGCGCACCATCAACAACTACCTGTTTCTGGGCTGTCCCAATGCCAGCTGGAACGGCACCACCACCAATTACTGCAACGGCGTCAGTGGTGACGATACCGTTGCGCATGAGTGGGGACACGCCTACACGCAGTACACCGCGGACCTGGTTTACCAGTGGCAACCCGGCGCGTTGAATGAATCATTTTCCGATATCTGGGGGGAAGTGGTGGACCAACTCAACGGCCGCGGTACTGACACTCCGAACACACCGCGCACTGCGGGTTCCTGCTCGGTTTACGGAGCCGGGCCGGACATCGATGACTCCTACCGCTGGCTGGCGGGCGAGGATGACCCTGCTTTTGGTGGAGCCATCCGCGATATGTGGACGCCCACCTGCCACGGCGACCCCGGCAAGGTGTCCGATGCCCAATACTGGTGCAGCAGCGACGATTCCGGTGGCGTTCATACAAATTCGGGAGTTCCCAACCATGCGTTTGCGCTGGTCGTGGACGGTGGCGTGTTCAACGGCCAGTCCATCACCGGATTGGACCTGCTCAAGGCGACGCATATTTACTGGAATGCGCTGCAACTTCTGGTGCCGGCCAGTGGTTTCAGCGCCATGGCCGATGCGCTGGAAACCAGCTGCGACAGCCTGGTGGGCGTGAACCTGCCGCAACTCAGCACATCCCAAACCCAAGCAGGTTTATCGGGAATAGCGGTTTCGCAGAGCGACTGCGTGGAACTGTCCAATGCAATCACGGCGGTGGAACTGCGCCAGCCGCCCGGCCAATGCAATTTCCAGACGGTGCTGGAGAGCCAGCCGCCGGAACGCTGTGCGGGACTTGGTGAATTGCAGAGCATTGCCGTCACCGACTGGGAAAGCGGGTTGGCCGGCTGGGCCCCGGGGACACGGGATGTGGTGAGCCCGGGCACCTTTGATACGCCGCCCTGGGCGGTGGTCAGCAACCTGCCGGATGGTCGAGAGGGATCCGCGGCTTTCGTGGCGGACCTGGTGACCGGCGATTGCGCCGCGGATGATGAAACCGGTGTTCTGGCACTGGACAGCCCGGAAATCGTGCTGTCGCCCAATACGGTCACTCCCCGTTTGTCTCTGAACCACTGGCTGTCCAGTGAAGCCGGATACGACGGCGGCAACCTGAAAATCAGCGTCAATGGCGGCGCATTTACGCTGGTTCCGGCAGACGCGCTGGAGATCAGCCCCTACAATGCCAACCTGGTCACAGCCCAGTCCGGCAACACCAACCCGCTGGCCGGGCAAAGCGCCTGGACCGGCTCGGATGCCGGCACCCTGTCGGGCAGTTGGGGCCAAACCCAGGTGAACCTGTCCGGCATCGCCACGGGCGGGGACACTGTGCGGCTGCGGCTGGATTTTGGCATCGATGGCTGTAACGGCAGGATAGGCTGGTATGTGGACGAGGTGGAGTTTTACCGCTGTTCCGCGGAACTGCCGGGTGGCCCGATATTCAGCGATGGCTTTGAATCGGAACCCTGACCGCTGGCCCTGGTGGCCTGTAACAGGCCACTAAAACCCGAACACGCTGAAGCCGCCATCCACGGTCAGGCAATGTCCGGTGATGTACCCTGCCGCGGGCAGACAGAGGAAGGCGATCGCAGCCGCGCACTCTTCCGACTTGCCGATGCGTTTCATCGGCGTCCGGTCCAGCACCTGGCGGCGATAGTCGTCATCCTGCAATACCTGCGAAGCCAGCGGCGTTTCGATGTACCAGGGCGCCACCGCATTGACGCGTATGCCGTGCTCGGCCCACTCCACCGCCAGGTTGCGGGTGAGCTGGATCATGGCGGCCTTGCTCATACCGTATGGTGCGCCGGTGCGCAGGTGAGTCAGGCCGGCCACCGAAGCCACGTTGACCACCGCGGCCGGTGCGGATTCGCGCAACCGCGGGTGCAGCAGGCGGCACATTTCAAAACAGCTCACGAGGTTCACTTCCTGAACGCGCTGGTATTCCTCCAGGCTCAGGTTTTCAACCCGCTTGCGAATATTGAAGCCGGCGTTGTTCACCAGGAGAGGCAGCGGCCCCTGCAATTCGGCGGCCACCCGTTCGCGATCTGCCGCATTCGCGAGATCGGCACTGACCAGTTCAACATGGCACAAAGGATGCGCCCGCAGCACCTTGGCCCTGGCCTGCTCCAGCCGCTCCTCATTACGTGCCAGCAGAACCAGGTCACAACCCAATGCCGCCAGTTCTTGCGCCACGGCCAGGCCAATGCCACTGCTGCCGCCGGTGACCAGGGCGCG
>CBFGWJ010000447.1:0-2587 GCA_965652335.1 uncultured Gammaproteobacteria bacterium
ATGCGCTGATTGAACGCTGGGCTGCGGAGCTCAAGCCCGAGCACCTGTCAGCCAGTCTCTCCTACGCGAACATGGCGGGCGTCCGGCACAGCCGGAACTTCGGCGCCCTGGTGCAGCATTTCTTCAACCACCAGACCCACCATCGCGGCCAGGCGTCCACGCTGTTGTTCCAGGCGGGTGTTGATATCGGCGTCACCGACCTGCTGGCTGTCATTCCGAACAGTGATGCCTGACCCTGCGCTCGGGCGGAACGCCAACCCAATCAGTGAGCGCATATGATCGAACTTCCCGTACGTGAGCCCTGCGATCTTTGCCTGGCTGTTCGCGATGAACGCTGGAAGATCATAGAAGAATGCGAACACACGGTGACCGTAATCAATCCGTGGCAGTTTGAAACGGGCCAATGCTGCGTTATCACGCGCCGGCATGTAGCCACTCTGCTGGATCTTTCTGATTCGGAATGCCGCGCTGTACTGATTTCGGCCAGGAGAGTTGCTGAAGCTCTCGACAGAACATTTACGCCGCTTGGGATACTTACCTTCCAGAACAATGGGGTTTACAGTGGACAGGAAGTCCCGCACTTCCATTTCCACGTTGTACCGCGGCAGAAGGGCAGCGATTGGGGAATTGGCCCACCGCAACTTGCAACTTTCGATGGAGCGGGGCGCGAGAAGGGAACCCCACACGATCCCGGCGGGGATGCGCAGCGCCGGGAGCGGGTCCAGGTTTCCGCCAGTCAACTCACCGATACTGTGAACCGGGTCCGCTCCAATCTGCCGGAGTAGGGTTCTGGCGCTTGAGTGGCGGGCAACAATGCCAACAGGTGCCAGCTGGCAGGCGACAGTGACCGCAACTGCTGGCAGTATGCAGCTTTCCATTTGAAGCAAGAGAAATCCATGCCACTGACCGAACTGCTAGTCCCAACCTATACACAAATGCTCAAAGCCCTCTCAGGCTGGCTGAAGAAGGCGCAGCAGCAACTGGCGCCAGCGGATGCGGAGGCGCTGTTATCCGCGCGGCTCGCGCCGGACATGTTTCCGCTTTCCACCCAGGTCCGGTTTGCCTGCGTCCAGGTTCACGAGGCCACCGTTCGCCTGCAGGGAGAATCCTTTCCGGAATCGGTCGGTGAACTGATCGAAGAAGGTCGCAATGGCGGCGAGCAGCCTGGTTCGCTGGCGGATGCCGAGGCCCGGATCGACCAAACCATTGCCCTGCTGGAAAGCCTGGCCTTCGACGCCCTGGATGCCAACGCCGACCAGCCACTGGCGCACGAATTGCCGAACGGCATGATTCTCGACCTGTCCGCCGGGCAATATGCCCGCGACTGGACGCTGGCGCAGTTCTATTTCCACCTCATGACGGCTTATTCCATATTGCGCAGCGAGGGGATAGAGCTGGGAAAGGCTGACTACGTGGTGCACATGCTGCCCTATATTCGCCCCGAAACGATGGTTAAAAGCTGATGGAAACAAAACCAGAATCCTTGCCGCATTGGCATGCCGCCTTCCTGGAACGCGCCTTGCCGTGCTTACAGGCCGATGCGCGCATTGTCGGCGTGGCGGCTGCGGGCTCATTCGCCAGCGACAGCATGGATGAGTTCAGCGACCTCGACCTGGTGATCGCCCTGGAGCCTGATGCCGCCGATGCGGTGATGGCCGAGCGTCACGGCATCGCGGCGGCACTGGGCCCGCTGGTGGCCGCGTTCACCGGCGAGCATGTGGGTGAACCCCGGGTGCTGATCTGCCTTTACGGCGGTGAGGAAGCTGCCATGCCACTGCATGTCGATCTCAAGTTCGTTGCACTGCCCGATGCCGCTGTCCGGGTGGACGAGCCGGTGGTGCTTTGGGAGCGTGGAGGCCGCTTGAGCCAGGTGCTGCAGGAGGGCGAGGCGCGGTTTCCGGCCCCGGACCCGCAATGGATCGAGGACCGCTTCTGGGTGTGGGTTCATTACGCGGCGGTGAAAATCGGCCGGGGCGAACTGTTTGAAGCCATGGATTTCCTGGCCTTCCTGCGGTTTCAGGTGTTCGGGCCGCTTGTGCTGCTGGAAGCGGGGGCTCAACCTGCGGGGGTACGCCGCGTGGAGTCCGTCGCGCCACTGCGCGCCGCTGAACTGCAAGCAACGGTAGCGATGTATGACCGTGAGTCATGCATTCGCTGCCTTTACGCGGCCGTTGACCTCTACCGCTCGCTGAGAAGCGCTGATGGCGCGAGTGATGTTGTTGCCAATGAAGCCGCGGAAAGCTTGGCACTGGAGTACCTGGCCAATGTGGCTGCGCGCTAACGTGCTTTCCCACGAAGCAGGCCGGGTTGCAGACTGAATGAACAGTTCCCGAAAGATCGATGCAGGCGAATTTTCGGGCTGGGTCGACGGCTTTCTTGCAACGATGAAAGGCGAAGGTTCGGGCAATGTTCCGTGTGGAGACTGCGTGGGCTGCTGCACCTCTTCGAAATTCATACTGGTCAGGCCTTCTGATGTCGCAGCAAAGTCCGTCATTCCCGGGGAAGTGCTGTTTCCGGCGCCGGGCCTGCCCAAGGGCTTCCTGTTGATGGGCTACAACGAGCGCGGGCATTGCCCCATGTTCGAGGA